>NZ_CAUQPH010000012.1:0-56557 GCF_963519925.1 uncultured Stenotrophomonas sp.
GTTGAGTTCCACCACCGGCGAGGGCTGCACCTGCGCAAGCCGCGCATACAACGCGGCCATGCGCGCCCAGTCGGTGTCCTCGCTGCGGCGTGCCCGCGCATGGCAGTCGGCAATCGCCGCCTGCAGCACATAGCCATCATCGGCCCCGCCCAGCGCCAGCGCCTGCTGCAGCGCGGCCTGTCCGCGCGCCACCTGCAGGTGGTCCCAGCGCGTGCGGTCCTGCTCCGGCAGCAGGATCGGGTTGCCACGCGCATCCACCCGTGCCGCCGCGCGCGAGGCCTGCAGTTCCATCAACGCCAGCAGGCCGTGCACCTGCGGCCAGGCCGGCAGGCGCTGCTGCAGCACACGGCCCAGCCGCAGCGCTTCCTCGCACAGGGCCGGGCGCATCCAGTCATCGCCACTGCTGGCCGCATAGCCTTCGTTGAAGATCAGGTACACCACCGCCAGCACCGACCCCAGCCGCTCGGGCAGCGCCGCCTGGCGCGGCACTTCGAACGGCACCTGCTTTGCCGCCAGGGTGCGCTTGGCGCGCACGATGCGCTGGGCGATGGTGGGTTCCGGCTGCAGGAAGGCGCGGGCAATCTCCTCGGTGGTCAGCCCGCCCAGCAGGCGCAGGGTCAGCGCCACCCGCGCATCGGCCGACAGCACCGGGTGGCAGGCCACGAACATCAGCCGCAGCAGGTCATCGCCGATATCGTCCTGCAGCGCGTCGCTGTCGTCGGGCAACGGCAGCGGCTGCGGCTCCAGTTCGCTGCCCCACTGCGCGTGCTGGCCGGCCACGCGCTGGTGCTGGCGCAGTACGTCGATGGCGCGATTGCGTGCGGTGGTCATCAACCACGCTCCCGGATTGTCCGGGACGCCCTGCGCTGGCCATCGCTCCAGCGCGGCCAGCCAGGTGTCCTGGGCCAGTTCTTCGGCACGCCCGATATCGCCGCCCAGCATCCGCGCCAGGCGTGCGATCAGGACCGGCGACTCCATGCGCCAGAGGGTATCCAGTCGTTGTGTCAGGCCAGCATCCATGCCGCGAATCAGAGCATCCCCCTCCGCGCCGCACAAGCTGCGGCGCGGGAGCGGGCGTCAGCCGGGTTCGCCGTCCATGTGTGCCACTTCCCACAGGTGGCCGTCCGGGTCCTCGAAGCTGCGCTGGTACATGAAGCCATAGTCGCGCGCCTCGGTCGGTTCCTTGCCGCCCGCCGCCAGCACCTTTTCCAGGGTCTCATCCACCGCGGCGCGGCTGGGCGAGGACAGCGCCAGGATCACCTGCGCCTGTGCGCGTGCATCGCCGATCGGGCGGTTGATGAAGGTGGCGAAGAAGTCCTCCAGCAGCAGCATCAGCATGATGGTGTCGCTGATGTTGAAGGAGGCAGCCTTGTCATCGGTGTAGGTGGCATTGGGCGCGAAGCCCAGCGCGGTGAAGAACGCCTTGCTCTTTTCGAGGTCGCGAACCGGCAGGTTGACGAAGATCATCTGGGGCATGTCGGACATGATGGGTTTCCTGTGATCAGTAGGGCTTCATGCAGTTGACCATCCACGGCTTGCCGTAGCGGTCCTGCAGCATGCCCCAGCGCTTGGCCCAGAAGGTTTCGCCGATCGGGACGGTGATCGTGCCGCCTTCGGACAGCGCCGCGAACACGCGCTCGGCTTCTTCGACCGACTCCACCTCGATGTTGATGGTGGTGGTGCCCTGCCCCTCCGAGGGCGGGCCATCGGCGGCCATCAGGATCGCGCTGCCCACTTCAAGCTGGCTGTGCGCGACCAGGTTCGGGTCGACCGGGCCGGGGGCATCGCCGCAGCCTTCCATCGTGTCGTCCTGCGGCATGTCGCTGTACTTCATTTCCGAGGTGACCTTGCCACCGAGTACCTGGGCGTAGAACGCCATGGCGTCGTGGGTCTGGCCGTTGAAGCCGAGGAACGGGATCAGTTTCATGGGAATCTCCAAATGGCGTTGGGTGGGTCAATCGGCTTGGCCGATACGCTCGCGCAGACGCTGTTCCTGCTCGCGTAATTCGGGAGTGAAGGCTTCACCGAAATCGGCTTCGGTGTAGAACGGGCGGATCTCCACCACGTCGCCGGGCAGGAACGGGGCACGCTTGAGCCATTCGGTCGCTTCGTCCACCGAGCGCACCTGCCACAGCCAGAACCCGGCCACCAGCTCGCGGGTTTCCGCGAACGGCCCGTCGATCACCTGCGGCGCGTCACCGGTGTACGCCACCCGGCGGCCGTGGCGGCTGGGCCGCAGGCCATCGCCGGCCAGCATGATCCCGGCCTTGACCAGTTCTTCGTTGAAGGCGCCCATCGCCCTCAACAGTTCCTCGCTGGGCAGCACCCCGGCCTCGGTGGCCTCGGTCGCCTTCACGATCACCATGACTTTCATCGCGTTGTCCTCGTTGCCGGCCCGGTTGGCGGGCCCTTCACTGGTTACGACGCCCCAGTGGACCGGAAATCGACACGCCCGCCAAAAAATATTTCGATCCCGCCAACGGGCGTCGCCCCCAGCCCTGAACGGGCGGGTGGCGCTGCACTGCAACAGGCTTGTCGCGCAGGCTGGGGCATCATGTCCGCTCCCCCGCACCGTGGGCCCCGGCCATGCAATTCCTGCTGCTGATCTACATCGACCCCACCCTGCTCCAGGACGTGCCGGCCGAGGAGTACGACCGCATCATGCGCGGCTGCATCCAGCACGCCGACACGCTGGAAGCCCAGGGCACCCTGGTACTGGCGCAGCGGCTGGAGCCGACCGACCAGGCGCGCACGCTGCGCACCCGTGCTTCGCAGGCGCGGGTTACCGATGGTCCGTTTGCCGAAACCCGCGAACTGCTGGCCGGCTTCAACCTGATCAATGCGCGCGACCATGAGGACGCGATGCGCATCGCCGAGCAGTTCCCGTGGTCGCGGTTCGGCAGCATCGAAGTGCGGCCGGTGGCCGACATGGATGCCGAGCGGGTGCGCGTGGGCGCTTGATGCATTACCGCAGCGACACCTTCAGCTCGCGTGCGCCCACCGCTTCGTTTCCGCTGTAATCGCGGGCGCTGGCACGAATGATGTAATCGCCCGCGGGCAACGCGTCGGGCCGCCAGCGGCCGGTTTCCACCAGGCCATCGCGTACGGTATTGGTCACCAGGTAGCGGAAGCGCGTGACCGCGCTGCCATGTACGGTGATGCCACTGTCCGGCGCATACGCCACCACCGTGGCGCTGTTCTCGCGCGGCATGCGGTTGAACACGATGTTGAAGCGCGGTTGTTCGTATCCGGCCAGCGGCGTGCCGGCCGCATCCAGGACCTGGTAACCCACCTGGTAGGCGCCCAGCCGGCGGCGCGGCAGGTTGCGGTCCACCTGGTCCCAGGCCTCCACCACGATCTGCACGCCCGGACCGTCGCGCGGCACCGGCACGCGGCCGTCCGGCCCGGCCTTGATCGGCTGGTCCAGGTCATCCAGCAACGCCACCTCGGCAATGCGCGGTGCGAACGTATCGGCGTAGTCCACGAAGCCCAGTGCCACCGCGTTGCGCTGGAAACCGCTGGCACCCACGCTCAGGTGCACGTGGGCCATGCGGTTGATGCTGCCCAGCGGCTCGCCGGCCTTGAAGCGCGTCCCCCGGCGCACCCGCACCCGTTCCAGTTTTCCGTCCAGGTCGCGCAGCTGCGGCCAGCGCGCGTCGAACGCGCGGTCGCGCGCATCGCGGCCCACCTTCATGTGGATGTAGCGCAGCCGGTCCAGCGACAGGCCTTCGCCCTGCCCGCCAACCGCCCAGCTCGAGTACGGGCTGCTGACCTTGGCGTCGGCGATCGCCAGCACGGTCTGGCCCACGTCGCCGCGGATGTCGAAGCCATCGTGCAGGTGGTGCCGGCTCTCGCCGCTGAAGTTGCCGCGCACCTCGCCCAGCGTGCCCACCACCTCATGCCAGCCCAGTTGCGGTGCCAGCGGCCAGCGCCCGCCGGTGTCGGGCAGTGGCGCATCCGCGGCCGGACCGATCAGCGCCGGTACCGGCGTGGCACCGGCGGACAGCGCGCGCAACCGGTGCACGCGGTACGACGCGGCGTCCGACAGATACAACCCACCTTCCGCATCCAGTACCAACCCCGCCGGTCGCGAGAAGCGCGGCTGCGACGCCGCGCCGCTCAGCACCAGCGCATGGCCCAGTGCGGACAGCTGCACCACCTTGCCGTCGAAATCACTCGCGTACACCACGTCATCATGGGTAATCGCCAGCGCCATCGGCCCGTTGAGCAGGCTGTCCCGGCCCAGCAGCGTATCCACCGTACCGTTAGGCGCCAGGCGACGGATCGCGCCATTGAGCATGTCGGCGATCAGCAGGTTGCCGTGCGAATCCAGTGCGATCGCCACCGGCGTGTCCAGCCGTGCACCCACGCCGGCGCCGTCCACGTTGCCCGGTGCGTCGCCGCCGGCCAGCGTCCGCACCTGGCCATCCGGCTCGATCACGCGGATCCGGTCGTTCCAGGTGTCGGCCACGAACACGCGGCCGCCGTCATCCACCGCCACGCCCATCGGCCCATCGAATCGCGCCTGCGCCGCCGGGCCATCGGCGTAGCCGGCGGTGCCATCGCCCGCGATGGTGCTGACGTTGCCATCGGTGCCGATCCGGCGGATCACATGGTTGCCGGTGTCGGCCACGAAGACATTGCCGGCCGCATCCAGCGCGATCGACGACGGCGTATTGAACTGCGCCTGCAGCGCCGGTCCATCGCGCCAGCCCTCGCCCTGCCCGGCCAGGGTGTCGACCCGGCCGTCCGGATATACCCGGCGGATGCGGTTGTTGTCGCCGCCATCGGCTACGTACAGCACGCCCTGCGCGTCCCGCGCCAGCCCATACGGGTCCGCGAACCGCGCCTGTGCGCCCGCGCCATCGCGCAGGCCGCCGACGCCGTCACCGGCCAGCAGGGAGATGTCCGGGGTCCAGCCCAGCGCGGTCGGCGCGGGGCCCGGCGGTGGTGGCGGCAGCACCGGTGTGCGCAGGAAGGTCCAGGCCAATGCCGCAGCCACCACCACCGCCACCAGCAGCGCCATCGTCCATCGTGCACGCCTCATCGCGTTCCTTGCCTGCCGCCGTTCGGGTCATGACCTTAGCCGCTTGTCGCGCGCCTGCAAACCCTGCGTCCCGCGTGCGTGGCTTGTCTGGATGCCGCGTTCCGGTTTCAATCGGGATCCAAGCCACGCAAGGAAGCACCGCATGACCTGCCGCACCGCCAGCGCGCTCGCCCTGTTGTTGTCACTGTGCGCCGCGCCCCTGGCGACCACCGCCGCAGCGAGCGTGGACGCCACCGCCGCTGTGTCCGGGCCCGAACGTGCGTTCCAGGCCGAAGTCGGCGAAGCGGTGCAGCAGGCCCAGCGCGGGGACAGTCTCGGCGCCTCGATCATGTTCGAGCGGCTGCTGGCCGACCCGCGCCTGGCCACGCTCGGCACCGATGCGCGCAGCGATGTCTGGGCGGCTGCGGCGATGGTGGCGGCAGAACAGAAGGACTTCGCGCTGGCCACCCGGCGCCTGCAGCAGGCACTGTCGATCCATCCGCACAACGCCTATGCGCACCTGCGCCTGGCCTGGTTCCAGCTGTTCGACGGTCAGCCCACGGCTGCCGCCGACAGCGTCATCCGCGGTGCTGCCGACAGCAAGGCCTCGCCGGACATCAGCAACGAGATGGTCTGGCAGCTGGACGGTGAACTGAAAGACCTGCCGGAAAAGCGCCTCGCCCTGCTGCAGGCGCTGTTCGACAGCGACTGGAAGAACGACGGCGTCGAACCGGTGGAACTGTGGGCGGTACTGGCCACGCTGCAGGTCGAGCAGGGTCACGGCGACAGGGTAGCGGCCACGCTGGAGCGCATCGATGCGCCCATCGCGCTGGTGCGGCTGCGCAGCGACAAGCGCTTCGACCGCTACCTGCGCCAGGACGACACCCGCTTCGACCCGGTGGCGGCGGCGCGCCGGCAGATCGACCGGCTGCGCGTGGAGACCATGCTCCGGCCTGGCCTCAACGACACCGCCGTGGAGCTCGCCACCGCACTGATGATTGCCGGCGAGCTCGGCGACGTGGTCGGCATGACCGACCGGCTGGCCGCCGTGGCCGATGCCGCCACCGAATCGCCCGGCGCGGAAGCCGGCGCCGCGGCCTGGATGCTGGACACCCGCAGCCGCGCCCTGCGCCGACAGGGGGAAAACGACCGCGCCGTGGCCAACCAGCGGATCGCCGTGCGCGTGGCCGGCGGCCCTGCGGTCAGCCAGCGTCTGAACCTGGCCGCGATGTACATGGCCTTGCACCAGCCGATGATGGCGCGCGAGGTGCTGCGCGGCGTGGACGGCGACATGAGCGTGCATGGCGCCAGCACCCATGCCCTGGTGTCGCTGATGGTCGCGCGGCAGCTGCGCGACGACGATGCCGCGCAGCGTGCGTGGAAGGTGCTGCAGGAAAACCGGACCCGCACGCCCGGCCACTACCGCGATGCCCTGATCGCGGACAACCGCATGGACGAAGCGGCGCAGGCACTCATCGCGCAGCTGGCCGACCCGATGGAGCGCGGCCAGGTGCTGCTGGAACTGCAGGACATGCGCACCGGACCGGTGCTGGAAGGCGAGCGGGACTTCCATGCGCGCTGGAAACAGATGGAACAGCGTGCCGACGTGCGGACGGCGGTGGAACGGGTGGGCCGCGTCGCGACCTGGCCGCTGTTCTCCTACTGAGCCTGCCGCCGCACTAGCGCGCCGGCGTCTCGGCCTTGAACCCCATCGCTTCGCGGTAGCGCACGTACAGCGCGCTCACCTTCTCCACGTAGGTCAGTGTCTCGGCATACGGCGGCACGCCTTTGTACCGGGTGACCGCGCCAATGCCCGCGTTGTAGGCGGCCGCCGCCAGGGTGCGGTCGCCCTTGTAGCGGACCAGCAGCGCCTTCATGTAGCGGGCGCCGCCGTTGATCGACTGTTCGGCCGACAACGGATCGGCGACGCCCAGTTCGGTGGCGGTGTCCGGCATCAGCTGCATCACCCCCTGCGCGCCCTTGGGCGACACCGCACCGGCATCGAAGTTGCTTTCGGCATGCGCGATCGCGCGCAGCCAGGCATCGTCCACGCCGGTGGCCCGCGCAGCGGCCTTGAACTGTTTCGCATGCCGGTTGAGCTGTGGGGCGCCGACCTTGCCCAGCCCTTCGTGCGCCGGTTCGCCGGGCGGAGTGGACACGGTGAACTTCAGGAACACCCGCGACCCGGGCAGGTTGCGCGTGGAGTACACCAGCTGCCCGTCCTGCTCGCGCTCGTAGAGGGTGCCGCTGAACACCCCCATGTTTCCCCACAGGTTGGGTGTCTGCACCGCGCTGTCGTCAATCTGCTGCGCTTTGCATTTCGACCCCGGCTCGGGCGCCGTGGCCAGGCTCACCGTATTGCCCTGCACGCAGCGGTACACCGTGCGCGCCGCGGCCGTACCGGGCATCAACAGCGGCAGCAGGGCCAGCACGGCGGGCAGCAGGGGCTTCATGGTGGCGCGATCATCCTGCCGGGCGCGCGAACCGCAGGTGAACCCGGCGCCGGACCTGTCGGCTTCACCTTGCCTCGGCGGCCCGATGCCGACACTGGGGAAAACCCGACAGGAATGTGCGGGAAGCCCTGTTCCCAAGCGTCGGCTCAGATGGTCATATAGCGCTCATTCCCACGCCCCACCGGCAGAGAGGTCCGCTTGAAGCGCGTCAGCATCATCGCCGCCATCGCGCTCGCCGCCGTGCTTGGGGCCATCCTGCCCATGGCCGCGCTGCTGTACGTGAGCTGGAGCCGCGCCCAGGTGGCTGAAGCGGATCGCCTGCAGGGCACCGCCGAACGGACCCTGCAGCGCGCCCACCGCGCCTACGAAGGCGGCCTGCTGGCCCTGCGCAAGCTCAACCAGTCCGGCCTGCCGCCCTGCTCGCCCGAACATCTCCGGCTGATGCGCAGCCTGGCCCTGGCCACCACCTCGGCCGAACAGGTCGGCTACTTCGCCGAAGGCCGGCTGCAGTGTTCGTCCTGGGGCCAGGTCGACGCACTGGTGCCCGAACCCACCCCGGACCACATCACCGCCGACGGCGCCGCCATCACCCTGGGCGTGAGCCCCGGCGCGGGCGACCTCACCGGCACGCTGGTGTCGGTGCAGCTGGGCCGCCACGACATCCTGATCGACCCGGAACGCTTCGTCGACGTCATCGCCGACCCGAACGTGCGCCTGGCCGTGGCCACGCCGGACGGCCGGCTGATCGCACAGCAGCCGATGCCCGACCCCGAGCTGCTGCACCGCCTGCTGCGCGAACCGGAAAGCGGACATACCCCGCGCACCCTGTACGCCACCGCACATGACCAGGAATGGCTGGCCGTGGCCACCGCGCCGTGCGTAGGCCTGGCCACCGCCTTCCAGCAGCAGTTCTGGCAGCTGTTGCCACTCGGTGCGGTGGGCGCGGTGCTGGCCATTGCCGCAGGCATCTGGCTGTCGCGCCGGCGCCTGTCGCTGCGCAACGAACTGGCCATCGCCGTGCGCCGGCGCGAATTCCGCATGCACTACCAGCCCATCATCGAACTGGACACCGGCATCTGCGTGGGCGCCGAAGCCCTGGTGCGCTGGTCGCGCGCCGACGGCACCCAGGTGCGGCCGGACCTGTTCATACCGGTCGCCGAAGAAACCGGCCTGATCGAAGCGCTCACCGACCACGTCATGGACCTGGTGCTCAGCGACATGCGCGAGCTGCTCATCCACGACCGCAGCGCGCACATCGCCATCAACTTGTCGGCGGGCGACGTCAGCAGCGGGCGCGCGTTGAAGGTGCTGTCCGGCAAGCTGGTCGGCACCGGCATCCACCCCCAGCAGATCTGGCTGGAAGCGACCGAGCGCGGCATCCTCGACATCCAGGGCGCGCGCACCTCGCTGGCCGCCGCCCGTCGCGCCGGGCACTGCGTGGCCATCGACGACTTCGGCGTGGGCTACTCCAGCCTGCAGTACCTGCAGCAGCTGCCGCTGGATGCGCTCAAGATCGACAAGTCGTTCATCGACTCCATCGGCACCCACAGCGCCACCAGCCCGGTCACCTCGCACATCATCGACATGGCCCGCACCCTCGGTCTGTTCACTGTCGCCGAGGGCATCGAAACCTCCGCGCAGCTGGCCTACCTGCAGTCGCGCCAGGTGGAATTCGGCCAGGGCTGGCTGTTCTCGCGCCCGTTGCCCGCTGCCGAGTTCATCGCCTTCCACGAGGAGCGCCGCAAGCAGTACGGCAAGGCCCCGGAAGACATGCAGAAACCCGCCGGCATCGCGGAGTAGGACTGCGCTATCATCAGCGCGCGGCATCCAGCCGTCCCCGTAATGAGGTGTGCCTGCATGCGCCAGTAATGCCGCCGTCGTCTGACGGCCAGTCTCCTTCCCGCCCTGTCCGCAGGGGGAGTCCTTGGCATTGCTGGAGGTCGCATGACCGCATTCGCTCTCACGCTCGACCGCGTGACCCACACCCTGCCCGATGGCCGGGTGCTTTTCTCCGATCTTTCCGCCCACTTCGACGGCACCCCCACGGGTCTGGTCGGGCGCAATGGCGTGGGCAAAAGCCTGCTCGGCCGGCTGCTGGCCGGCCAGCTCGCGCCCACCCGCGGCCACATCCAGCGGCAGGGCCACGTGCATCTGCTGGCCCAGCACAGTGGCACGCTTCCCGGCCGCATCGCCGACCTGGCCGGCGTCGCCCCCGTGCTGGATGCGCTGGACCGCATTGAAGCCGGCAGCGTGGCGCCGGACGATTTCGCCCTGGTGGGCGAGCGCTGGACCCTGCGCGAGCAGCTGCAGGCGCAATGGCAGCGACTTGGGCTTCCCCCCCTCGACCCAGCCGCACCGGCGGCCCGGCTCAGCGGCGGCCAAGCCATGCAGGTGGCGTTGGCCGGCGCCCTGCTTTCCGACGCCGACGCACTGGTGCTGGACGAGCCCAGCAACCACCTCGACAGCACCCATCGCCAGCGCCTGATCGACGCCCTGGCGCAATGGCGCGGCGGCCTCATCGTGATCAGCCACGACCGCGCCCTGCTGCGGCAGATGCAGCGCATCGTCGAACTCAGCCCCAGCGGCCTGCGCAGTTACGGCGGCAACTACGACCACTATGCCGCGCAGCGGCAGGACGAACAGGCAGCCGCCGAAGCGCAGCTGGCCCTGCGCAGGCGCGAGCGGCGGCAGGAGCAGGCCGCCCTGCGCGAGCAGCGCGAACGCCAAGAGCATCGCCAGTCGCGCGCCCAGCGCGACGCACGCAGCGCCAACCAGGCACCGATCCTGCTTGGCGGCATGAAGAACCGCGCCGAGAACAGCGCCGGCCGGCTGCAGGCGCAACAGCTGGAGCGCCGTGAGGCAGCCGACACCCGGGTACGGGAAGCGGCAGCCGGCGTCGATGTTGCGGTACAGATTGCGATGCCAAGCCCCAGCCTGGCCGCGCCCGGCCCGCAGCAGGTCGCCGCCCTCGCAGGGGTGACGCTGCCCTGGGTGCTGCCGCCGTGGCAGCGCATCGACCTGACCCTGCAACGCGGCGATCGCATCGGCGTGCGCGGCCGCAACGGCAGTGGCAAGTCCACCCTGCTGCGCGTCCTGGCCGGCGCGCTCGCGCCGCTGGCAGGCGAGGTCAAGCGCGCAGCAAGCGTGGCCCTGCTCGACCAGAGCCTGTCGTCATTGCCCGCCGAGGACTCCGCGCTGCAACTGCTGCAGCGCGCGAACCCGCAGGCCAGCGACGCCACGCTGCGTACCCGGCTTGCCCTGCTCGGGCTGGATGCAGAGCGCAGCCTGCGCCCGCTGGCCACCCTCAGCGGCGGCGAACGGGTCAAGGCCGCGCTCGCCGCAGTGCTCTACGCCGAGGTCCCGCCGCAGTTGCTGCTGCTCGACGAACCGGGCAACCACCTGGACCTGGCCTCACTCGCCGCGCTGGAACAAATGCTCAACCAGTACCGGGGCAGCGTGGTGATCGTGTCGCATGACCAAGCGCTGCTGGATGCAGTGCAGCTGACCCACCACCTTGATGCTACCGAACAGGGATGGGAGCTGCGCCTGCTCTAGTGCGAGGGCTTTGGTTCACAACGCCAGTCATGAAGGCGCCAGCTTCAACGCCCGCGCCAATGTTACTATATAACACCAACGCTCCAGCCCCCTGCGCCCATGAAACCTACCTCCGCCCTGCTCGACGCCGGGGCCATCGCCCTATCCACCCTCTGCCTGCTCCACTGCCTCGCCCTGCCGCTGCTCGCAGCAGCCCTGCCGTTGATGGGCGTATGGGCACAGGCGGAATGGGTACACATCCTGTTCGTCGCCATCGCCGCCCCCACCACCGGCTTCGCGCTGTGGCGGGCGAATCGCCAGCACCCGTTGCCTGCGTTGGCCCTGCTCAGCGCAGCGACCGGCCTGTTGCTGCTCCTGGCCGGCGCCGCCGGCTGGCCCAGCCACGACGCCGAGACCCCCATGACCGTAGCCGGCAGCCTGCTGCTGGCCAGCACCCACGTCTGGAACGCCTGGCGCCGCCACCGCCACCGCCACTGAGGCTGCCTGGACGCCTGCACCGCCCACCGCGGCACTGGGTGACCCAACCCCGCCGTAGAGCCAGGCCCTGCCTGGCTGCTCCACCCACCCACTACAACCGAAACAGCATCCCCAACAGGTAAAGCTTCAACGGCAACGCACTGATCACAGCACCGACACTCCCCACCCAAGGCCAACGCTCACGCCGCACCCGCGAACCGATGGCGCACAACAATCCCAGTATCAGACACGCCAACACGCCCAACGCCACCCCGGCATTCCCCACCAGGAACCGGGCTGCTTCAGGAGATGCCTGTGCAGCCGCGTAAGCAGCCGACACCAACGCCGGCGCCACCAGCCAGCTGAGCGCACCCAACAGCGGCCACCGCACGTTGCCGGCAGGTGCAACAGGCGTTGCAGCGGCGGGAGAAGCAGCGCTGGCTGCGCTGTCAGACGCCGGGTGCGGCGTGACGCTGGACTGTGGCATGGGAAGGCTCCGTGGATGGCCCCAACCCTACAGCATCGCCGCGCGTGCACACGCCCTGCGCAATGCCCGGTGCAAGCTGTTCCAACACCTGTCCCTGGGGGGGATCCGTCATGCGCTTGTTCCACATCGTGCTTCTGCTGCCCGTGCCGTTCCTGCTGTCTGCCTGCCGCGATGGCGACAACGGTCCCGGCATGCTTTCCTCCGACCCGATGCTGGGCTGTTTCTCCACCCATCCACGCAAACCGGCTGAGTTCCGCATCGAGCAGCAGCAAGGCCAATATTTCGTCTCCTTCAACCGCGACGACCAGTGGCAACGCGACACCACCCCGCTGCAGGTCTCCTCGCGCGCCGACATCGCGCGGTTCTTCAAGGACGACGTCGACCAGATCGACAAGGCGCTGGTACGCCCTACCGGCGGCTTCGGCATATTCCACTTCAATCCCGGTGCCACGCTCAAGGGAAAGGACAAGGACAGCGACTACATGGCGTTGGTGCTCATCGGCGCCGGGCCCGTGTTCCAGGTGAGCTGCCCCTGAGCGCTCCACCCATGGCGCGCCGCAGCGGCGAGCCCCGGATATGCAGCTGACGCCAGCGTTGCCTCGTCGGAGCGGTTCCCCTCCGCCCCCAGCCCCGGCGTGTCCGTTGCATCCCACAGTGCGCCGCCCGGTGCACTCCCCTTCCCCTGTGCGGCCCAGCCGTGCAGGCACCGGCGCGCTCCAGCGGGTAGCCAGCAGCCCATACCCCCGTATGGACGCTTTCCACCCCACTGGTACTGCAGCACCGCGCGCCGCGCGAGCATGACAGCTGGACGCTCAGCATGGCCCACTCCCCCTGTTGCAGCGTCGGTGGATCGAGCTGTACGGCCACTCGCACGCATCACGCACCAGCCCCTGCTCGACCGGCAGGTCGTGCACGTAGGCAACGTGCCGCTGCACGTCCTCGGCATCCCGCAGCCGATGTTCGCGGAAGTGGTCATGCCACAACGGCCGGACGCTGCGATCGCGGCGCACCATCGCGCGCGGAGGTTGGCCGGGCAGCTGGCGGTCGAACACCGCCTGGATGCGCAGCCAACGCCGATGACCACCCTCGTCGCCGGTCGGCAGCGTCCACACCCCATGCAGATGGTTCGGCAGCACCACGATCGCATTGATCCGGAAGGGATAGGCCTGCTGCGCCACGCGGAACGCGAGGCCCAGCACCTGCGCATGCTCCACCAGCAACCGGCTGGAGCGATCACGCAGATGCGCGCTGAAGAAGAACGCGCCGCCGGCTTGCCAGGTGTCGTGGTGAGTAGCCATGCCCTGCAGTGTGCAAATCCGCGCAGCCGCCAACGATCAGGGCAACACCTGCCTCCTCGTCAGCGCCCCACCCAACAACAGGTCAGCGCAAAAGCTCACTGATGCCACCCCACCGGGCCGCCCAGCTGAACCCGCCTTGCCGCCATCTCGGTTACGATGCCCACCCCTTCCCGTTCAAGCGGCTGGCTGCCCTGCAGCGTGGCCGGTCCTGCTCCCGTGCCCCATTACACCGGTCCCCTGCTCGCCCGCCCCCTTGCTGACGCCCTGGTCCGCGCACGCGATGCCGGTGCCACCGAATGGAGCGGCTCGCTCGATCTGGGACGGTCCACCGGCACCGCTCAGCTCGGCCCAGACAGCTGGCAGTGGAAGGGCGAAACCTACGCCTATCCTGGCAAGACCAAGGACCGCACCCTGTACTACTGGGACGGCGAGGAGTTCCTTGCGATATCGCGCTTCGGTTCGGCGCTGATCAAACTGGTGCCCACCGAGTGGGACGCACCTACCTTCGAGATCGACGGCATCAAGATGCTGCCCAGCGCGCAGGTGTCGCCGTACGAGGACGCGCGCCGCAAAGTGGCGCTGGTGGCGCCGGCTGGAAAGACCGTGCTGGATACGTGCGGCGGTCTGGGCTACTTCGCCGCCTGCTGCCTGGAAGCCGGGGTCAGCCGCATCCAGTCGTTCGAAAAGAACCCCGACGTGCTGTGGCTGCGCACCCTCAATCCGTGGTCGCCCGACCCGGACGCAGCCAGCAGCGGTGGTCGGCTGTCGCTGACCCACGGCGATGTTTCGCAGGCGATTGAAACACTCGAAAGCAGCTCGGTGGACGCGATCCTGCACGACCCGCCGCGCTTCGGCATCGCCGGTGAGCTGTACTCGCAGGTGTTCTACGACCAGCTGGCGCGGGTGATCCGCAAGGGCGGGCGCATGTTCCATTACACCGGCGCGCCGAACAAGCTCACCAGCGGCCGCGACGTGCCGCGTGAGGTCGCCAAGCGCCTGGAGAAGTCCGGTTTCAAGGCCGAACTGGCGCTGGACGGCGTGCTGGCGGTCAAGCGCTGAGCGGCAGCGGAGCCGAACGCGCGGGTGAACGCGTAGTCCTGCCTCTACCCGGGCTTAACCCGTGCCGGTTGCGTCTGTCCTAGGCTGGGCCATGCCCTACGCTTTCAAGGTACCCGCATGATCCAAGGCTCCACCCGCATCGACGAGACAGAGCGCCAGCGCGCGCTCGACGCCCTGCACATCGTGGGCAGCCTGCCCGAGCCGGCTTACGACGATATCGTCAAGGTTGCTGCAGCCGTCTGCGGCACCCCGATGGCGCTCGTAAGTCTGGTAGACCGCGAGCGGCAATGGTTCAAGGCCCGCGCCGGCCTGGACAGCATCCAGACCGAACGCAACGTCGCCGTGTGCGATCACGCGATCCGGCAACCGGACCAGTTGATGGAAGTGGGCGACCTGAACCTGGACGCGCGCTTCGCCGACAATCCGATGCTGAAGGAGATCGGCGCCCGCTTCTATGCCGGCATGCCGCTGGTGACCGAAGACGGCGCCGCCGTGGGAAGCGTATGCGTGATAGACGTGAATCCTCGCGAGCTGAACTCTACCCAGCGCGACGCATTGCAGGCGCTGGCGCGCCTGACCATGACCCTGATGGAGAGCCGAAGCCGCGAACGTGAGCAGCAGGTGGCCGCCATCATCGACCAAGCCGGCGCCGGCGAGGCAGGTCCGGCCGCCAAAGGCACCGGTGCCTTCACCGTGGTGATCCTGGAACTGCAAGATCTCTCCGCGCTGGCACAACGTCTCGGCGAGCGGGGGCTGGATCGCCAGCTGCAGCAGCTGGACCAGGTGCTTGAGCGCTGCCTGCAGCCCGATCGGGGTGACAGCATCAATCGCGTTACCGGCAGTGGTGAGTTTGTTGCCATGCTGGGCAGTGGCGATGCCAGCGAGACCGTGGCGAAGTTCGAGCAGGTTGCACGTGACCTCAGCCAGAGCATCGGCGCCGCATTGCTGCTGGGTACGGCATCCACGCAGATCGCGGAACCTGCCACCACTGTGTTCCTGCGCGCGGACCAGGCGTTGAGCGCGGCGAAGGACGCGGCGGCACGTCAGTGATCCCGCCCCGCAGGGGACGAGGCGTTACGTGGTGTCGCGCTCAGCCACGCAGGGCGTGGCTCTACGGGGTGTCGATTTCAAATGCACTTGGCGGGGCGAGACGTGGTGTCGCGTAGAGCCACGCCCTGCGTGGCTGAACGAAGCCGGCCTAAAGCAGGACACGCGTGGCGTGTCCCTACACGGCGATCCGGCGCTTTCCCGCCCTTACTCCCCGCGCGGCAACGTCTTCGCCCACATGTTGTCGACAAGATTGGGATAGGCGCGGCCATTCTCCTCCGCCCTCTGCCGCGCCGCTTCCTTCTGCGACGTCGACAGCGGCTGCCCCTTCTTCCCCTTGGGATTGGGCTTCTTCCAAGGCGGCGTAGTGGTCTTGCGCATTCAACTCACCCATGAAAAGAAGAAGGCGGGAACGCGCAGAACGCGCCCCACCTCCGCGTAGCGACACGCCATGCGTATCACACGCCATCTCTGCAACCTGGCCTACCTCACCGCGCCAGGAACGCAACCAACGCCGCATTGAACTGCTCGGGATGGCTGGCATTGCACCCATGCGGCGCATCCTGGATCAAAACCACCTCACTGCCCGGGATCGCCTCGTGCGTGCGCCGGCCCGAACCTTCATACGGCACCGTGCCATCGCTGTCACCATGCAGCACCAATGTAGGCACCGTCACCTTCTTCAGGTCTTCGCGGAAGTCGGTCGTGCCAAACGCCTTCATGCAACCCAGCGCAGCAGTCTGATCGGACTGCTTGCACAGCGCCACCGCCTCTTCCCGCTGCTTTTCACTGACCTTCAACTCGCCCTTGGCGCTGAAGAAGTCCTTGGTGAATCCTTCAAAGAACTCATCGCGATGGTTCTCCAGCCCCATGCGCATCTGCTCGGCCTTTTCCTCGGTGAGCGGACCATCCGGGTTATCCGCGGTCTTGAGCATGTACGGCGGCACGGCTGCGGCAAACACCACGCTACGCAGCCTCTGCTCGCCGTGGCGGGCGATGTAACGCGCCACCTCGCCACCGCCCATCGAGAAGCCCACCAGCGTGACGTCGCGCAGGTCCAGCTGTTCCAGCACGCCGGCCAGGTCGTCGGCCAGGGTGTCGTACTCGTAGCCATCGGCAGGCTTGTCCGAACGGCCGAAGCCGCGGCGGTCGTACGCCACCACGCGGTAACCGGCGGCTTTCAGTACCGGCACCTGCGCACGCCAAGACTCCGCGGAGAGCGGCCAACCGTGGATGAGTACAACGGGACGGCCGGTGCCGCCGGTATCTTCGATGTGCAGACGAACGCGCGATGCAGTCATGGAAAACCTTCGTGGTGCGAGTGAGGGTTCGACCTTAAAGAAGCACCCGCACGCCTCCCGTGAACAAAAACGCAGCTGCGCTGACATCGCCTGCACGCCATGGCCATCCCCTGTCCACATCCGCGCCAGAGCCGACGTGGCTGTCCCATTACTAATTACATAGTTGACACCCCGATCCCGGCGGGCGCACGATGCAGCCATCAACTAAAGAACCAGTAGAAGCCCCATGGCCCGCCCTCCTTCGCCCACGTTGACCGATTCCGAACGCCGCATCCTGGAAGTGCTGTGGAAGAAGAAGGAAGCCTCCGTGCGTGAGGTGGCCGAGGAGTTGTCGAAGAAGAAGCCGGTGGCCTACACCACCGTGCTCACCATGTTCAAAGTGCTCGACAAGAAGGGCCTGGTGCACCACCGCGCCGAGGGTCGCGCCTTCATCTACAGCGCCGCCATCAGCCGTGCTGAAGCGCGCAAGCAGGCGCTGGAAAACCTGATCAAATCGTTCTTCAGCGACTCGCCCGGCGCGCTCGCCCAGCACCTGATCGAGGAACACGACATCGACGCGGACGAACTGCAGGCGCTGAAGAAGCGCGTGGACGACGCCGCCAAACCGGGGAAAGCGAAATGACCGTGCACTGGACCCAGGCCCTCGCCAGCTTCGCCCTGCAACACCTCTGGCACAGCGCCCTGCTGTTCGCCCTGGCCACGCTGGTAGTAAGCCGCAGCCGCCTGGGCGCCGAGGCCCGCTCCTGGCTGTTCTGCGCCGCATTCGCCTTGGCAGCCACCTCCCCACTACTGGTCCTACGGCCCACCACACCACACACGTCAGCCCCCACACCACGCCTGGAAGCACCGGTAGCGCCGACCGTTGGTCGGCCCACGCACCCCCACCACCAACCGACCCCAACCAACCCACCCACCCTCCTGCAGGGAATGGCTCTGCTCTGGCTACTAGGCACCACCTACGCCCTGCTGCAACTCCTGCGCGGCATCGCCCAAGCCTCCACCCTGCACCGCACCTCCCGCCGCGCCCAGGACCTCAACGCCCTGCTCGGCCGCGACCTCCCCTACGCCACCACCGTCGCGCGCTCCGACTCCGTCGCCGGCCCCATGGTCGTCGGCCTGTTCGCCCCCCGCATCCTCGTCCCAACGCACCTCGCCGACACACTCGCCCCCGCCGCCCTGCGCGACCTGCTGCTGCACGAAGCCGCCCACATCCGCCGCAACGACCTCTGGATCGCCGCCGCACAGCGCGTCGTACTCGCCGTGTACTGGTGGAGCCCGTTCCTGCGCCTGCTCGGCAAGCGCCTGGACCTGGCCCGCGAGATCGCCTGCGACACCCGCGCCGCCGCGCAGGGCGGCAGTGGGCGCGGTTACGCCGACTCCCTGCTCACCGGCATCAGCGGCCTGGGCACCCCTGCGCGCGGCAACACCCCGCTTGCCGTAGCGATGTCCGGCAGCCGCAGCGGCCTGTCCCAGCGCATCGACAACCTGCTGCGCCTGGACACCGCCCGCACCGCCTGGACCACGCGCCTGCTGTGGAGCGGCCTGTGCGTGCTCGCCCTTGGCGGGCACCTCAGCGTCACCGTGGCAGCCACCCCGCGCCTCGGCACTGCCCCGCAGCGCGTCGTGGACGACGAGCCCGCACGTGACGCATCGCCGAACGCCGAGCGTCTCCTCGCTGCCGCCGCCGATGGCGATGTCGCTGAACTCCAGCACCTGATTAACGCTGGAACCGCGGTGGACACCAGCGTGCGCGGCGACGGCACCGCGCTCATCATGGCTGCCCGCAACGGCCAGCTCACCGCCGTGGACGCGCTGCTCGCCCTCGGCGCCCAGCCCGACCTGCATGCCACCGGCGATGGCAACCCGCCCATCGCCGCCGCGCGACGCGGCCACCTGCCGGTGGTGGAGCGGCTGGTCGCCGCTGGGGCCGACGTCAACCGCATCGTGCCCTACGACGAAACCCCGCTGATCAACGCCGCCCGCTCCGGCGACGTGGACACCGTGGCCTTCCTCATCGACCACGGCGCCGACGTCAACCTCGGCGTAGTGGCCGACGCCGGCCAGTGGCGCTCCCCGCTCAACCAGGCCCGCAACCCGCGCGTGCGCGATTACCTCGTGCAACGCGGCGCCCTCGCCGACCGCCGCTAGGCATCTTCCAACAGCAACGACACCGGGTGGCCGACGCCGACCACCCAAGGCCCCCTGCTGCCCGCACCAAGCCCCATCGCCCTGCTTTCCCAGCGGCGTGCATCCGCACGCCCCCGCTTCACGCTGCCCACGCCGAGAGGTCCGTATGGAACACGCCCACGCCTTCTTCCCCCGCGTCCTGTGCACCGCCCTGGCGCTGCTGCTGGGCACGTCCGCCTTCGCCGCTGATCGCCACGACGCCGCCATCGACAGCGCCCTCGGCAACGGCCTGCGCCCCACCGTGCTGCAACCCGGCGCCGCACTGCCCCGGTGGTCGCTGCAGGCGCGCATGGCCCAGCACCACGTGCCCGGCGTGGCCATCGCCGTGCTGCGCGACGGCAAGCTGGTGCACAGCGCCGGCTACGGCACCCGGGAGGCCGGCACCGCCAGCGCCGTCGATGCGGACACGCTGTTCTCGGTCGGCTCGGTGAGCAAGGTGGTCACCGCCGCCACCACGCTGCGGCTGGCGGCCGGCGGCAAGCTTGCGCTCGACCAGGACATCGCCACCTACCTGCGCAGCTGGAAGGTGCCTGCCACCCCGCAGGTGCCCGCGCCGCAGCTCACCCTGCGCATGCTGATGTCGCACACCAGCGGGCTGGGCGTGCACGGCTTTGCCGACTACCTGCCCGGCGAACCGCTGCCCACCCTGCAGCAGACACTCGACGGCATCGCCCCGGCGAAGAACAAACCGGTGCGCCTGCTCCACACCCCCGGCGAGCGCGGCGACTATTCCGGCGGCGGTGTGATGGTGGAGCAGCAGGTACTGGAAGACGTGACCGGCCAGCCGCTGGACGCCATCGCCCGCGCGCAGGTGTTCGTCCCGCTCGGCATGCAGCGCAGCCGCTACAGCGACCCGCAGGCGGGCAGCGGCAACATCGCCAAGGCCCATGACGGTGACGGCGCCCTCACCGCACTGCCGCGTGGCTGGCAGTCGTTCCCCGAGCAGGGCGCCTCCGGCCTGTGGACCAGCGCCAACGACCTCGCCGCCTTCGTCGCCGCGCTCACCTCCAGCTATCGCGGCCAGGGCAACTTCCTGCCACGCGCCATCGCCACCGACATGATGACCGAGGTGTCGCCCAGCTGGCACGGCCTGGGGCCGCGCCTGGATGGCGCCGGGCAGGCCCGCATCTTCCACCATGGCGGCTCCAACGACAGCTACCGCGCCTGGATCGAGGGCTATCTGGAAACCGGCGACGGCTTCGTCATCCTCACCAATGGCGAAAACGGCGCCGCGCTGGCGGCGGAGATCCGCAACGCGCTGAGCGACGCCATCGGCCGCGGCGTGAACCCGCCGGTGCTCACCGGTGCCTTGGACCTGAGCGACGCCCGCTATGCGGACTACGCCGGCGTGTTCGAACGCGACGACGGTATTGCCATGGACCAGCGCCGCGCCTTGGCTGACTTCTTTGACATCCCGGCGCTGCAGGTGAAGGTCGCCAACGGCGCGGTGCGGGTGGGCATGGCCGGCACACCGCGCGACGGCCAGGTGCTGCCGCTCAGCCCGAACCGGTTCGTATCACCGGAAATCGATGGGCTGCAGGTGGAGTTCCACCGGGATGCTCGTGGGCAGGTGAACGCGCTGAGCGTGGTGCATGGGGAGGGGCGCGCGCGGTATGTGCGGAAGTTGTAGCACTGCGCTGGAGGCACACAAGATTCGGTCAAGCTCCGCATGAATTCTGGGCGCTGCGCCGGCGGCGGCTCCGTCGCTGCCGATGTAGCTGTCCCGGCACGGTAGGCGCCGAGTGCATCTCCGAATTGAGTGCGGCAAGTCGTGTCACGACACTGCTGACGCTGCTGATCTCAAGGGGAACACCCAGGCAGAGCAAAGCAAGTCCAAACACGAGCACTCCACCCACGATCATGGAGGTTCCGCCCGAGCTGAACATCAAAATTGAAGCCGTGCAGAGCACAATGTAGAGCAGTGAAAGGACAAGCATCTCAATCCTACGGAGCACAGTGCTGTTCCTGTACTTCTTCTTCCATCGAATGGATCGCACGTCATCACCCTCGAAGTATCTCCAGTTGACCGAAAGATCGCGAAGCATTTTGCGTGGCTCTCTTAGCTGAAGAACGCCCCGAATTACTTCCGCAGGAGGATGATTGCCGAATGCATGCATGACAACAGTCTCAAGCCATAAAGAATCTCCCACCTTTGTTGGATCCCAAGCGTCGAGAAATTCCTTCCGCGATTGCGCCCAGCCTCGAGTAAGTGCGTATATGCCCTTCACCACAAGCGGAATGATCGCTACAGAGAATGCGATCAGACTAGCAACTCCACCTTTACTCAGCGAACCTGTGTCAAACATGCAAACCCCTTAGATTTTTTGTCCTGTCGGCAATAACTTTGAGCTGCGCGGCGTTCTACTGGCGGTTCATCTTTTTGTACGAATCCCCCCAATCCCGCATCGCCAACAGCACCGGCACCAGCGTCCTTCCCAGCTCCGACAGCCGGTACTCCACCTTCGGGGGCACCTCGGGGTACACATGCCGCACCACCACGCCGTCGGCCTCCAGCTCCCTCAGCTGGCTGGTCAACATCGATTGGGTGGCGTTGGGAATCAGCCGGGTCAGCTCCATGAAGCGCCGCGTGCGTGACACCAGGTAGAACAGGATCACCGGCTTCCACGTGCCGCCGATGACCGACAGCGTGGCTTCCACGCTGCAGCCGGTTTTGCCATATACGCGCCGCGCCATTGCGGGATACTCCTGAAAACCATAGTACCTATGGGAAAGCATAGTTCTTGTGGCAACCACGGTGCGACCATAGCATGCAGGTCATGTCCCCCGAGGTGATCGCTGCCCATGAAATTCAATGCCCTGCTGGCCACGAAAGAAGACGGCCAGGTCTCCACCCAGCTGGTGGCCTTTGACGAAGCCGAACTGCACGACGGCGATGTGCTGGTGCAGGTGGACTACTCCACCCTGAACTACAAAGACTCGCTGGCGATGACCAACGCCTCGCCGGTGATCCGCACGTTCCCGCTCATTCCCGGCATCGACCTGGCAGGCACCGTGCTGGAATCAAGCAACGCCGGCTTCAAGCAAGGCGACCGCGTGGTGCTCAACGGTTACGGCCTAAGCCAGACCCACCACGGCGGCCTGGCCCAGCGCGCGCGCGTCCCCGGCGAATGGCTGGTGAAGCTGCCCGACAGCATCAGCAGCAAGGACGCGATGGCGATCGGCACCGCCGGTTACACCGCCATGCTGTGCGTTCTGGCGTTGGAGCACGGCGGAGTGAAGCCCGAGCACGGCGACATCCTGGTGACCGGCGCCAACGGCGGCGTAGGCTCCATCGCCCTGGCCATCCTGTCCAAGCTGGGCTATCGCACGGTGGCCTCCACCGGCCGACCCGAACATGCGCAGTACCTGAAGGACCTCGGCGCCGACGAGATCATCGACCGCGCCACCCTGGCCGAACCGCGCACCCGCCCGCTGGATGCCGAGCGCTGGGCCGGCGTGGTGGATGTGGCCGGCAGCCACACGCTGGCCAATGCGCTGGCGCAGACGAAATACCGCGGCGTGGTAGCCGCCGCCGGGCTGGCGCAGGGTACCGATCTGGCTACCTCTGTGCTGCCCTTCATCCTGCGCAACGTCACCCTGGCCGGTATCGATTCGGTGCAGGCGCCGCACGCCGTGCGCGCCGAGGCGTGGAAGCGTCTGGCGACCGACCTGGACCTGGGCAAGCTGGCCAGCACCGTTGAAGTGATTGGGCTGGAAAAGGTGCTGGAGGTATTCCCGGCGTTCCTTGAAGGCAAGGTGCGTGGGCGGTTGGTGGTGGATGTGAACGCATAGTTTTTCGCCGCAGCAACTTGGACGAGCAGCGCGACGCCGTCGTTGCAGGGGTGCACACGGCGTTGCGGCTCCGTCAGGAGCCGCATTCGATGCTGGTAATGCGCCACCGCGCGTTGCGTTGTTATCGGCGGTCGATCGGGATGCGACCCTACCGCCGTTCGGCGGCACCACGTCCCGGAGCGCCTCGTGCAGCGCCCATCTACCACGCGCCGGACGCAGGACGCGGATCGCCCGACGCCCGACGCCCGACGCCCGACGCCAGACGCCAGACGCCAGACGCCAGACGCCGGTCGCAGGACGCCGCTCGCCGGTCGCCGTGAACCTGACACTGCGATGCACTGCCTCGGTAGGGTCGCACCCCAGTCGACTGCACGTAACGGTGCAACACCCGATTACGGCATGACCTACAACGAAGGCATCGCACTCCAGACAGCCGAGGGGAAAACCGCCGAAGAGACAGCCCCACCGCTGCTTCCATCATTACGGCCGTAACATGAAATTTCGCCGTAACACGTCGAATGTTGCGGTCAAAATTCATGTCACGGCCGACGAAAACCCTTACAGCGCAATCCGCGCCACAGACTCCTCACTGCCCTTCTCGTCCTTGTCCCCATTCTTGATGGTCACGTACAGGACGTTCTTCTTCGCATCCAGCGCCAGGCTGTTCGGGTGGGTCGGCACGTCATAGCTGCCCACCTGCTTGTAGCTCTCGCTGTCATACGCGGTCACCGTACCCGCTTCGCGGTTGGTCACGTACAGGCGCTTGCGCGGTGCATCCAGCAGCAGGCCCAGCGGGCCGGCGTCGGTGGCGATGCTGGCCAGTTCCTTGCCGGTGGTGGGGTCCAGCACCAGCACGCGCTGGCCCGGGTGCTTGGAGACGAAGCCCGGGATGCTGCTGCCCTGGTACTTGCGGATCATCTCCAGGCCCTGGTCAGTCACGAACAGGCGCTTGCCGCTCGGGTCCAGGGCCAGGTTCATCGGCTGCTCGGCGCTGACCTTGAAGCGCTGCTCCACCTTGCCGGTGTCGGTGCCCACGGTCACCACTTCGCCCAGCAGGTTGGAGGTGAGCACGCGCTTGTTGGCCGCGTCCAGGGTGAGGCCCGGCGCCTTGGCGTTGCCCAGGCCGGGGATGGTGTTGATGAGCTTCAAGGACTGCGTATCCACCACGAACAGCACGCTGCCTTCGCCGGAGTGACCGGTCACATACAGGCGGTTGTTCGGGGAATCCACCACCAGCTCGCGCAGGTCGTGGGTGTAGCCGGCCTTGCCATCCTTGCCGACCTTCTTTTCCATCAGCTGCACGATGCCCACGGCCTTGTTGCTGGCGGTGTCGACCACGGTCACCGAGGTGTCCACGGTATTGCCCACGTACAGGCGATTGTGCGCGTCGTCCAGCACCACGCCGAAGGCTTTGCGCTCCAGCGGGATCTTGGCTTCAACGGCCAACGAATCGGGGTTCAGGCGCAGCACCTGGGCCGGGCCGGCGGCATCGCCGAAGCCGCCCGAGGAGGCCACGAACACCGCGTTCTGGGTGGGGCTGAAGGCCAACTCGTAAAGGCCCTGCGCCACGGCAGTGCGCTGGACGGAGGTGGCGGCTGCGGTGGTGCCGGCCTTTTCGGCGGCAAAGGCGGACGGAGCGCCAAGGGTCAGGCTGACGGCCAGCGCCAGGGCGGCCGAACGGAACAGGGAACGAGGGTGCATGCGAGCGTCCTTGTGAGAGGCAGAGGAAGGATCCTGGCTCGCGTGGCCGCTGGGAGGAGCGGCCAACCACACGGTCGAATGTGACGTGGGAAGGCTGGCTGGCCCGGATATCTTAACAGGGGGGACCCTGAGACGCTCGCCCTAGCTGATCGCCTGTTTTAGCAGCTTCTCCAACGTTACATTCTGGGCAAGCACGTCAAGCGCATATTGAACGTCGCGCAGGTTGGCGTGGCCACGAATGTGGGGAAGCGCACGTGCGTTTACAGCAAGATCGCGTGCAACGTATAGCCTGGCCTGGGCGGTACTGTCGACGCCGAGCGCTTCCCAGTTGAGGTTGAAACCAGCGGCCCGCGCCAGTTGCCGCGTGAACACGCGAAGGGTTCTGCTGTTGCCGTCAGCGAACGGATGCGCGTAGTCGATCGCCGAGTACAGCTCGGCGATCACGCCAGGCACCTTGGCAGCCGGTAGACGTTGGAGCGCGGCGGGGACGTTCTCAGACATCACCATTCGCATATCCTTCAGTGCGCCCTCGTCCAGTGGTGAGTAAGCGACCAGAAAATGACTGCCTTCGATGGTTCGGCGCTTTACCCAATCTTTTCCTGGCTGTGTTGGCTGCCGAAACACACCGGGATTGAACGCGGGCAGGTCCTGAAAGAGACGGAGGTGGATCTGCTGCAGGTGGTAGGAATCGAATTTTCCTGCAACTGGCCGCAGGTCGAGTTCGACAGATCGAAGAAATGTGCGATCTGCTTCGAACTGCAACATGCGTTCAGCATGCTCAGCCATTCTTGAGAGCCACCAAATCGTCCAGACTTATCTCGCCATTGACGAACCGCCGCGCCTGCTCTTGAGCATCAACACTGACGGTCAACCCCTCCAGCGCGACGGATGCTGCTGCAAAGCGCACCGCCTCCAACCGCTTTGCCGGTACCGCCGCTTCGGGTCGCAAACGGGTTGCGACATAGTCTCGCATCAGCTCTCTAATCACCTGGGCAGCAGGTCGATGTTCAAGAGCAGCGGCTTCTTGAAAGCTGGCCCGAAGCTCGGGTTCGATTCGCAGCTGCATGAAGACATCTTTGCTCATGGCGATCTTCCAAGGGAATTCGGTAGACCAACAGCATGCGACATCTACATAGTAATGTCAATGTAGTGACGTTTTAGGCGCTGTCTGCCGCGGGCGCTTGTGTCCCAAGCTGTGAGACGGCCGTGAGCCATCCTGCCGTCCGCTTCGGAGGAACCCCCATGAACACGATCGACGCCGACTGGCTGGAAGAGCTCAACGACGCCATGCGCAGCCTGTTTGCAATCAAGGCACACGACCCGGAACTGGATCAGCGGTTGCTGATCAGCTACTACGACCTGGAGCCCCGGGAGGCTGCGGTAGCCATTGGCAATGACTACGACCTGGATCGTAGCGAGGCGATCTGGCCGCCGGCCGGGTTGGTGTGGAACAGCTGATGCGGATCAAGCCGTATGCCCGGCCGGTAGTGCAGTACAAGTGTTGTTCTAGAGCACCGCGCCGCCTTGGATGTATTCCAGATTGACTGATCTGGGCATGTTTGGTCTGAGGGAAATAGCAAGACCCAGAACCCGTTCAAGCTTTCGAAGGGTCGCTTTCAGTTCCTCGGCGCTTGCTTCATTGCCCGCAATGTAGACCTCAAGAAGGTCGTCGCCTGGGCGCCCGGAGAAGCCAGTGATGTCGGGTATGGAGCTATAGAGGAGGTCCTGATGTCTCTCAACAATCCAGTAGAACTCTTCCTCAGTATGGCGGTGGCCAGTCTCGATGATGACCCGGGTGCTCCCGCTGGCAGTTGTCAGGGTCCTGTTGGGCACAGGCGACGACCCTTTCAGTTCAACGAGAATGTGTTGGTCCGGTATGTGTTGGATGGAGATCGCAGTCAATCGGCCTGCGAACTCCTGCCGAAGACCCTCCATTGGCTGCAGGATTTCGGTCTGAACCGCGAGCCGGGTGATCGCATCGTCGATGGACACGCCAGGGTGCGCCGCGATGTAGCTCTTCACCAATACCTGCATCTCCTTGCCCTGATCGGAGTCTGGATAGGGCACCTGCGCCCAAGTGGCGCTGGCCAGGCAGGCGAAGAATGAACAACCGAGAAGTTTCCCTTTCATGGGGGTTTCCGTGTCCCAATTGGTTGATCCCAGCGTTTACCAAAAGCTGGCCCAAGCAGGGTATCCGTGCGATCAAGCAGGCGAAGTGACCCAGATCACGAACTTCATTTCAAGGGGCTTGCGGAACACCCATGGACCAGATCGATACAACCTGGCTTGAGCAGTTCGACCAGGCCATGCTCACGTTCTATGCCATCGACCACATAGACGCAGGAATGGATGAGCCAACGCTGTTGAGGTATTGCGACCTGGCGCCCCGCGAAGCGGCGCTGGTGTACGGCGAGGACTACGACCTGCATCTGCTCGATGCGATGTGGCCACCGGTGCGCAGCCAGCAATGCACCCACTCTCATTGCCCCTCGACCAACCGCAGTATCTCCGTGACCCTGCGCTCCAGATCCCGCCTGTCCGCATCAGTGCGCTGGGACTTCATCAAGAATTCCTCGTAGCCATCTCCAGCACATGCGTTGGTCGCCAGGCACAAAGAGCCCATCAATATGCCGGACGGCGCGCAGTCGTACCCCATGCGGCAGGCTGCCACCTGCCATGCGGGACTGGACTGCTCCCCGATCATCAAGGCCGCGAGCGGGTCGTCTGGGGCGCCCCGGTAAGTACTGCCCACTGTGTTGCCAATGGCAAACACGGCCGCAGCATCATTCGAGGCCAGAACCTCCTCAACCAGCTTGGCCGATTCCGCAGCATCGAGCTTTTTTTGGCTCAGCGCGTTGTCCATCAGTCGTGCGGCCAGGTCACCGTTCGCGGCGGCTTGCGCGTACCAACCGCGAATCATCGCCAACGGAATAATGGCGCCGCCATCTACCGCATCGCATCGCAAAGCGCGTTCCTGCGCCATCTGGTCCAGCACCGCCGCATGGGCCGGGTCGCCAAGCATTCCCCGCCTGACTTGCAGGTCTTTGAAAAATCCCTCGCGGTCGAAATTGAACATGTAACAGCCGTCATAGGTCTCTGCCAGCAGGCGCTGGGCCACGGCATCTCCGGCTTTGGCGCGCTCCTTCAGCGCCTCAAAGTCCTTCACCCAGTCCGCTTGTGCCGGTCTACCGTAGCTGACCTGAGCGCTTTCCTTCCTGGCAGGCACCTCGGGAAGATCAGGCAACTGCGCCGCTTGAGCCGTTGCAGCGGGCGCACCGGGCGGCTGTGGCGCTGCCAAGTCACTGCGCCAAAGCGCAAAGCCCAGCAACGCCGCAACTATCCCCGCTCCCAACCAGAGCCCAACTCTCCTCGCCCCCATACCACTCCCCTGTTCCTACCAGTCACTCTACCCGCAGCGAACAAACGCCATCGCGCTCGGTCTGCGGCGGAGGGCACTGCTCCTTGAACAGGCGCGTGATCTGTTCAATCTGCTGGTCAAGCGACCCCGATGCCGCGGATGGCAAGGAGCACGAGCGCGCGTGCTCCTCGTAGGTCTGGTGCGTGCAGATGCCCGAGAACAGGCACGCGTCGTCCATCACGGTGCTGTCAGGGCCGCAATCCAGCCCCATCCGGCAGGCGGCGATCTCCCACGCAAGTGATGAAACCGGCCCTTCGAGCACCTTGTCGTACTTCAACTGACTGGTTCGTGGGCGCCCGCCCAAGATGAGCTGCCCCATGTTGAACGCAGCAACCGGATCGTTCGAGGCAATTACCCGCTGTACAAGCCGGGTGGATTCAGCCGGGCCAAGCGCTTGCCCCCCTCTGGTGATGACCGCCATCTGCGCAAGCAGGTCACCGTTCCGAGCGGCTTCGGCGTACAACTTATCGATAGAGGGGAAAAGATTGCCACTTCCAACGGCCTGGCAATCGGCAATACGCTTCGCCACGATCTGCAGGGCCACGGCAACGCTTTCGGGGGTAGAAACGGACAGCAACGCAGGCACCTCGCCGCGCGCCACCTCATCCGCGGTGAACCTGGCACTGAAGCAGGTAGCGTAGGTGTCGGCCAATTCCCGCTGCGCAACCCGCTCGCCGCGTTCGGCGCGCGACTTCAGGTCACGGAAGGCCGCCACCTTCTCTTCCAGGGCCGCCGGTTCCAATGCAATTACCGGCAGCACCAGGC
Organism: uncultured Stenotrophomonas sp.; assembly: GCF_963519925.1. Lineage (NCBI taxonomy): Bacteria > Pseudomonadati > Pseudomonadota > Gammaproteobacteria > Lysobacterales > Lysobacteraceae > Stenotrophomonas > uncultured Stenotrophomonas sp. The sequence continues at coordinate 28,546 of NZ_CAUQPH010000012.1, forward strand.
GCGGTCCGGCAGGCAGAGGCGTTGCTGCATGCTCAAAGGCAACCTCCCTGCCGACAGCATGCGCAGGCGCAGGCCAATACTTCCAGGCGGAAAACCCCGTGATCACCGCGACAGCCGCCAACCCGATAAGAACGGCCTTCGTTCCCGCCATGACTCAATCTCCCTTTGAGAACGGCAGCATGCGACAGCCATCCCGGGCTGGCAATAGAACCTCGCCCTTCAGGTAGACCGGCTGGTTCCAATGCCGGTGATCCCCGGCACCGCCAGCCCGCCCGTCTCATTCCTGACCCGTTGACGACCCTTTGCCTATAGTTGACCCCAACCAACGCAGCGGAATGGCCAATGCGCCTGACTTCACTCGGCCGATGCCTGCCACTGGCACTCGCCATCGCCCTGAGCGCCAGCGCGTGCGCACAGACGACGCCGCCTGAACAAGAAGGGACTTCGAGCATGTCGGAAGCTGTTGAGCAAGGCCGCACCATCAATGGCCACGTTTACACCAATGCGCCGGTGGAGGTGAAGCTGGGTCCCCATACCTTCCGTATTCCAGCGAACTACTTCGACAACCAGATAGGTCCGGAGGGTGAAGGCCTGGCACTGAAGCTGGAGTGGCCGAAAATGGAGCCCACTTTGCCCGGCGCGCGTGCCGCGCCACGCACCAACGACTTCCTGAAGGAAATTTCTGTTTCGATCGACTTCATTGATCGCCTGCCGATCAAGGACGCGATGGCCAGGCGGGTGACCAACGATGGTCATACCGACGAAGGCTCCCTTCAGCGTCGTGACCCGACCGCGCGACTTGAGCTGAGGGAGCCGCGGGCCGAATGGATGGGTCTGACGCCTTACGCCATCAACGAAGAGCTCCGGCGCGCCTATGCCCGCGACCAGGAAGCCAAGACCGGGCGTCCCTTTCCCCGCAACCTTGCATTCGAGCCGGATTGGTATGTTGCTCGATCGAGTGACGATGCCATCGCCACCTTCATCCAGTGCGACAGCGCGGAGCACCGCAAGGACGGCGTTGTGCTGGAAGGCAACGAGGTCACCCCTGTGGATGGCACCGTTTCCGCGCTTTGCACGCATTACTTCGTGGACATGGACAACAGCCTTTCCATCACGCTGAGCTACAAGCGCGCTTTCCTGAAAGACTGGAAGCGGATGGAGGATGCCGTTCGGGCGATCCTGGTCCAGTACAAGGTCGGTTGATCCACGCACTTCCAGGGAGATGTAAATGAGTGGATTGACCAACCGCGACGTTGAAATCCTGGACAGCTATGCCCGCGCTGGCAACGTACGCGAATCCCAGACCCAGGCAATGCGCATGGCCTGACCCAGCGTAGCCGCCAAACGCCCCCCAAGCGCTACCCCACCCCCGTACCGCCACCACACCCCGGTAGCGCCGACTGTTAGTCGGCAGCCCCCGAAGCCATGACCCCCCCCCCCACGCAACTCCCCAAGGGATTGTCTATAGTCCGCCTACCGGCACCCCGGCCCAGCACAAGGACCTGCAATGGCACACCCCGCCCAGGAAACCGCCGTCGCCATCCTGATCGACTGCGACAACGTCCCCCCGGACATCGTGGACTTCGCACTCCGCATGGCTGCCCAGGCGGGCCGGGTAACCGTACGCCGGGGCTATGGCAACACCAACACCCTCGCCAAGAACTGGGAACAGGCACTGGTGCGCCAGGCATTCACCCCCTGCCTGCAGTTCCAATACGCCTCCAAGAAGAACACCTCCGACATCGCCCTGGCACTGGATGCCTTGGAAACGCTGGTCGACAAGCGTGCCGACACTTTCTGCCTGGTCACCAGCGACAGCGACTTCGCCTACCTCTGCAGAAAGCTCAGGGAGCGCGGGGCTAACGTGTACATCGTGGGCGAGGCCAAAACGCCGGATGCGCTGCGTAACGCCTGCGACCGATTCTTCGAATGGGCGCCTGAGGCAGACAACGGCGCCAAGTCCAAGGACGTGGATACCCCGGATGCCAAGCGCGCTGCCCCCGCCGCCAAGCCGGACGCCAAGCCGGCCCCGGCCGGCCCGCTACCCAAGCGCCGCCCCCGCTTCGTGGTGGAAGCAGTGGAACTGCTGGCCTCGTCCAGCCCGGACGGCAGGGTTACCTTGAACGCACTGGGCCAGTACCTGAAGCGCGCCGACCCGGCCTTCAGCCCCACCGTGTACGGCCACTCCGGGCTACTGAGCATGGTGAAGACCTACGACCTGCTCACCCCGCATGAGGAAGAAGGCGGCCAGTGGACCGTGAGCCTGGCACCCAAGGCCGAGGCCTGAACTGACAGGGCCGGGACGCCACCCCGGCCCTTTGCAAGCTAAGCCTGTTCCTCAGGCGCATCCAGGTGCTCCGAGTGCCAGCACGAGTCGCTTTCCACGGTGAGGTCGATGGACTTCGGTTCGTCCGCCAGCCACACGTAGCCCATCATCATCTTCCGCAGCAGGTACGACGGCGTCTGATTGGTACGCCACGCCGCTTGCTGGAAGTGGTGACGCAGGCTGTCGGCCACCTTCACCCGCATCACCACGCGCTTGCTCATCGCGGATCTCCGCTGAGAATCGGCTGGCGCTTGTCGGCTTCAACCTCCGCGTACTGGATCTTGCGCTCCAGACTTCTGGGAACGCCGTTCTGCGGCATGACCGGGCTGCCGATGAGGGAGATGGTGATGACACCTTCTGCGGCGTCGATCTTCAGCCTGGAGCCTACATTGAAGCCCATCTGGCGTAGCCAGCGGCCTTGGAGCTTCATGAAGGGGATTTTGGCGTCTTCGGCGAAGTCTGGGGGTGAGGCAGGTGTTGGTGCGATGGTGGCCGAGCCTGCGGGCCGCTCAGGGGCTGGGCGGGAATGACCTTCGTCGTAGGGCGTGTCGTCCCAGTGCGTATGCATGTTGGACCTCCTGTAAGGATCGCCCCTCGCCGGGATGGCAAGGGAGTCGGGAGGTTAGAAACCGTCTAGCTGGAACCGGCGGGCGTATTTCCACAGGGGGTGTTGTATTAGCCACCCTCCCGACATGGGACGTCCAACATTCTCCAGCTAGAGGAGTTTCTACGCTCCGGACACCACTCTGCTGGAGCGGTCAAAGGATGGGAAATCTATTGTTTCCTTTGATTTCAGTGCTTTGGTAGACGCTGCCTAATGCTTGCCGCAAATGGCCCACTACGGTCTCAAGATCTGGGATGGAGTGCACGCAATCTATGGAAGTCGTTGAGAGAGCAGTAGAAAAAATGAATCGTATCGACACTGACTGGCTGCGGGAATTTGATGAGGCGATGCTGGGGTACTTCGCCATCGACCATGCGGACGCCGGAATGGATGAGAGAGAGCTGTCCTGGTACGCGGATCTTCCTCCTAGTGATGCTGCGCTGGCCTACGGCCGAGAATTCGATCTATGCCGCGTTGACACGTTTTGGCCGAGTCCGGGATTGAGGCGCACAACCTAACGGGCGGATTGCGCCACATCTCGTCGCCTACGGCATACTTTTCACCCTATCGAATCGGCGATTCGCACAGGGCGAGAGGAAAGGTGACATGGACGATTGGACCCACGAGCAGCTTGCTGCCGCCGTTGACGCGTACCGCTGGATGCAGGTACGTACAGCTGAAGGGTTGAAGCTGAATAAGACGCAGCTCTACCGAGACCTCGCCCTTAAGCACGGCCGGACTCCCAAGGCTTGGGAGTACCGCATGCAGAACATCTCTCATGTCTTAGACAAGCTCAAAGAAGACTGGATTGAGGGCCTCAAGCCAGCGAAGAACGTTGGTCCGGAGGTCACCGGTGCGCTCATCAAGCTTTTGAAGGTTGGGCCAACCTCTGCAGTGTCCCCGGCCACTTTGATCAGGCTGGAGCAGCAGCGTCAGCTCGTCGATGAATCCGGGTACTTCCTTCCAGAGAACGTCGAGGATCAGAGAAATCAAGCTCTCCGGTCCATCGTGCAACGCCAGGGTCAAAGGGAGTTTCGGGCTGCTCTCCTGGAAGCCTATGGGAGCAAGTGCGCTATGACCGGCTGTGACGTTGTCGACGTCCTTGAGGCGGCCCACATCCATCGATACATGGGTAAGGAAACCAACGTCGTCTCGAACGGCCTGCTGCTCAGGGCAGACGTTCACACTCTCTTCGACCTATTTCTTATCGGGGTTGAACCTACCACGATGCAGATCTGCGTCGCGCCGTCGCTTGCAGCGTCAATCTATGCCCAGCTGAAGGGAAGACCACTGGCCACTCCGTCCTGCAAACGGCATCTAGTTGATAAATCTCTGATAGAGAAGCATCGAGCACTGTGTGAGTGGTGATGTCGCGCGGGTGGAATGCTGTCGAACAGCCTGGCCGGAAATAACCATCGATGAGCCTGCATCGACGCATTTTCTTTAGTCGTGACCCATAACGCTTACGCGCTCATTGATTAGTATTAATGAAGCTCGCGCACCATCAAGCATAATTTGACAACATGGTGCTCTGAACCACTGCGGGCGCGCCACCACTCATACACACGAAGACGTTGTCTCGGCAACTGCGCCCGGGCTAGTTGGGCCAAGAGAAGGGTGCTATAAAGCGTAAACGGGGGAAAGGAGGAGGGCGAACCTTGCGCATAGTGTCGGAGACACTTGATGACCTGCAGTTCAGGGTCCTGAAACAGCTACTTGAGAGGCCGCACCACGTTATTCAAGCTACCCGTGGCCATGCTAGGGAGCTTTCAGGTGCCTGCCTTGTTCTTAAGAACCCCAGGGCTCGCTTGGGCCGCGGGATCAGACAAGGCAGACTCTTTAGCAGCCTCGGGGAAGTTCTTTGGTATCTTGCCGGCACTGACGACTTAGAATTTATAGCCTATTACATTGCCAAATACAGGGAAGAATCCTCAGACGGAATGACTGTAAGAGGCGCTTACGGGAAGCGGCTATTCCACAATGGCCAACTATACAAAGTCATTGCTCTCCTTAGGGAGAAATCTACTAGCCGACGCGCGGTGGTTCAGCTTTTTCGACAGACGGATCTCCGCAACCGTACTGAGGTGCCATGCACGATATCAATTCAGCTTTTGGTCCGAAATAGCAAACTGGATATGATTGCGTCAATGCGATCCAACGACGCGTTCATGGGCCTACCGCACGATATCTTTGCGTTTACTATGATACAGGAGATAGTTGCGCGAGAGCTTGGCATTAGTGTTGGAAGGTACACGCATTTCGTTGGAAGCCTTCACCTTTATCAAAACGATGAGAAAAAGGCTAGCGCGTTTGTACGGGACGGCTATCAGCGCAGGCAGGGAATGCCTGCCATGCCAGTCGGCAGCCCAAGGCCCGCGATTCGCATTCTTCTTGATGCGGAAAAGAGCATTAGGGAGCACGGAAAGCTTCCCGACAAGCTCGCTAGTATTGAAAGCTACTGGATGGACTTCATGCTTTTGTTGCTTGCGTTCAGTCGGATTAAGCGAAGGGACTATAAGGGAGCTCGCCGATTAAAGTCCAAACTTTCAACCAATTTCTATGATCGATACATCGATCTTAGAGCACCCACTGAACGCACGGACGAACCTGAGCCCACTCAGAGTGCGCTGGAGCTAGGCTAAGGAAACTGATATGCGCAATAAAGACGCTCATACGCTCGAGCTTATTAAACAGGGGCTTGAAAGCTTTGCAGTCAGGAGAGATGCGCCGGGCATCGAAGATGACGCCGCAATTGATTCACTTGCCTCACAGATCGTGGAGAGTCAAAGGAGAATTAACTTCGTCACCACAATTTCTGAACGAACGATATCGCCATTGAGATGCGATCCCCACTCAGCCATGTTCGACCCTATTAGGGCCGCTGTGTACATGGTTCAACGCGGCGAAATTGACGAGGCTGCATGGTTGGTCTTCCTTGCCACACACTTCGGCCACCACGTTAAAGACAAGTGGCGCCTGACGAGAGATGTATACGGCTGCCTGGGTGGAGAGCCATGGTCCTGGCAGGCTGTAAGTTCCAATTTGAAAGGCTTTCTTCGCTGGCTAGATGAAAGCCAGGGCATACTGGGCGGGGACGACGGGGTAAAGCGACGTTTCGGAAACCATAGGAAATACACATCCCGCAGTGCTACAAAACCGAATGGCACAGGCCACGCGGTAACTAGTTATATGGGGTGGGTCCTGGGTGCAGGCGGGCATCAGGCTCTGTTCGACGGTGCACTTCAGCGATCCTTTGGCGACAGTGGGCTTGCTTTCGATGACTTGTATGCAAAAATGGGAGCCGTTGCAAGCTTCGGCCGCATCGGACGATTCGATTATCTCACGATGATTGGCAAAACCGGCATCGCCCCGCTTTCACCGCCCTCACCTTACTTGAAAGGCGCAACTGGCCCCTTACAAGGTGCCAAGCTTCTTTTCGGAGAAGGCAAGAAGACCGGTGTTTATGAGGCGCTGATGATGGAGCTTGGAAATGAACTTGGCTATAACATGCAAGTTATGGAGGACTCTATCTGCAACTGGCAGAAGAGTCCCCTTGCGTTCAAGCCATTTCGAGGATAGCTCTGCGCCACTTATAGCGGACCTTTAAGTAGTTCATTTGGTTGAACCGAAGCCTTCCCTTGTGCTGGAGCTGCCCCACAACGATACCAGGAGCAACTCCGACGGATTTTGCGAACCTGGCAATGCTGAACTTATTGATCGGCAGGCTCATTAGATCGGCCTGCCTATCTTCTGGAACAAGATACTCCGCGGCAAAGTTATTGGCTTCAACCTCGTCCTCTTCCGTGACGCCACCTTCAATTTCGATTGACATTTTATCGGAATGAAGGATGAGGTGCGCAGCTTCGTGAAACAACGAGAACCAAAAGTGATCGTCGGTTAGATGTCTGGAGCTAAGGGAAATCATTGCACGGCCACGACTAACCTTCGCGATGCCACTTACGGGGCATCCTGAGGGAGCGGGCAGTATACAGAGCGCCACTCCGCAGCTAGCAAAAAGGTCAATAAGCTTCGGAACGAACAATGCTGGATCTCGAATCAGCGAGTATGACCTTGCCTCAGGAAGGCTTGACAAGAAACTCGCCGAGCTCCACTTAATGCTTCCTAGCTCTTGAGATCGAAGCTCAGCAGCTCGATACCAGGCCGACACTGCGCCGATCTCAGATGCGAATGTGGCTGACCTTCGAAATGCGAGAGCTTCCTCCAATGTGCCGAACGCGTCTTCAAACTCACTGATGGACCTCACTCCCATGAAGCTCGCCACTTCCAGTGCGAGGTCGCTTTCGTCTGATGACCGAGACGGTATCCAGCCGAACTTCTTCATGTCTGCGACAGGGAACGCAATTTCCCTTTGAAGGCGCAGCGCAGCCCTACGAAGCGAGGCGGAGTAACGCTCAGCTCTATTAATCCAGAACTTTTGAGAGGGACCTATAAGTTCAGCCAATGAGTGAGCCAGCTGCTCTGTAATCTGCATGCGCCCATCGATTAACTCATCATACGCACTCTGGCTCAGGTGAAGCCGCTTGGCCGCGCATGCCTTGTTAAGCCCATCCTTGGCCACCAACAAAGAAATTGTATCCCCAGGAGGCGAAACCCAGTCAGGATTGAATTCAGTATTCTTAAGCATCGGCCTTCACCCCGTCAATGCGCATCTCGGATATTCCACCTTCGGACTCACGATCGTAGAACGTGAAGCCCAGTTCCAGACCATCAGCCAAGGAGACCAGCCCAGCGCCTGGCTGTGCCCACTTGAACTTGTAGGGCAGGTCCGACAGGCAGGAAACCGCCTCTACGTCAGACACAAAAGCGCGAAGGGCCTTGGCAGCACGAGGCCCTAATCGTCTGGACGCAGTTAGCGCTTTTTCACAAGTATCTCTAGTTCGCTGATCGGCAAAGGTAATGTGCACCTATCTGGTCCACTAGGCTAGTTCATCTGCGGAGACTGAGGTTGGTAATCTGGAATGCTCTTCTGGCGGTGAACTAGGCGCCCAACCGGACGCTACGCGTTCTTCAAGGCTGGACTACGATCTTCCAATTCACGTGATTCTGGATGGGAACAATCATTCCCGTCAACTCAGTGAAGAGACGAATGGCGATCGACCAATTGCTCCTCACTGAACTTACCGTGCGGCGCATCATAATCGACCGCGGGGGCCACGGCGGTTAGATAGCACGCACGCAGAACATTGACTGCACCCCTTCGCATCTCGAGTTACCGGTTTCTTGATTTTGTCCCTACGCACGAGAAGGGGCAGCCGAGGCTGCCCCTTCCCTTTACGCTTGAACTCAATCAAACCCCGACAGGATTAGCCTTCTCAGGATCAATCTTGTACTGCTTGATAGCCCGGGCCACATCCTTCCCGGTCATCTTCCCGTCCTTGGCCAGCGCCGCAATCGCGGCATGCGCGATGTAGTACCGGTCCACTTCGAAGAAGCGACGCAGGTTCGCACGGGTATCCGAACGGCCGAAGCCATCGGTACCCAGCACGGTGAACGTAGCCGGCACGAACGCGCGGATCTGGTCCGCATACGCACGCACGTAGTCGGTAGCGGCAATCACCGGGCCCTGGCGGTCTTCCAGCAGCTCGGTCACGTAGGCCTTGCGCTGGGGTTCTTCCGGGTGCAGGCGGTTCCAACGCTCGGCGTCGAAACCATCGCGGCGCAGTTCGTTGTAGCTGGGGCAGCTCCAGATGTCGGCGGTGACGCCGAAGTCCTTCTCCAGCAGGGCGGCCGCTTCAATGGCTTCGCGCAGGATGGTGCCAGAGCCCATCAGCTGCACGCGCAGCTCATTCTTCTTCGGCTTGCCGGCGTCGGTGAGCAGGTACATGCCCTTGACGATGCCTTCGGCCGCACCTTCCGGCATTTCCGGGTGGGTGTAGTTTTCGTTCATCAGGGTCAGGTAGTAGTACTCGTCTACCTGGTCTTCCATCATGCGCTTGGTGCCGTGCTGCAGGATGACCGTGACTTCGAAGCCGAAGGTGGGGTCGTAGCTGCGCACGTTCGGAATGCCACCAGCGGCGAGATGGCTGTGGCCATCTTCGTGCTGCAGGCCTTCACCGTTCAGCGTGGTGCGGCCGGCGGTGCCGCCGAGCAGGAAGCCGCGGGTACGCATGTCGGCGGCCTGCCAGGCAATGTCGCCCACGCGCTGGAAGCCGAACATGCTGTAGTAGATGTAGAACGGCAGCATCGGCACGTTGGACACCGAGTAGCTGGTACCGGCGGCCATCCAGGAGCTGATGGCGCCCGGCTCGCTGATGCCCTGCTGCAGCACCTGGCCGCTCTGGTCTTCGCGGTAGAACATGAGCTGGTCGGCGTCGACCGGCTTGTACTTCTGGCCGAACGGCGCGTAGATGCCGATCTGGCGGAACAGGCCTTCCATGCCGAAGGTACGGGCTTCGTCGGCCACGATCGGCACGATGTGCGGGCCCAGTTCCTTGTCGCGCAGGGTGATGTTCAGGCTCTGCACGAAGGCCATGGTGGTGGAGTAGCTGCGCTCGCCGCTGCTCTTGAGCAGGCGCTCGTAGGCTTCCAGCTTCGGTGCGTTGAAGCTCTTGGTGGCCTTGCGCCGACGCTGCGGCAGGTAACCGCCCAGTGCGGCGCGACGCTCCTGCAGGTACTGCACTTCCGGCGAGTCCGGGCCCGGGTGGTAGAACGGCACTTGGCCGTCCTTGAGCTGCTCGTCGGTCACCGGAATGTTGAAGCGGTCGCGGAAGTGGCGCACCGCTTCGTCGTCCAGCTTCTTGGTCTGGTGGGTCGGGTTCAGCGCTTCACCGGCGCTGCCCATGCCGTAGCCCTTGACCGTCTTGGCCAGGATCACGGTCGGCATGCCCTTGGTGTTCACCGCTTCGTGGTACGCGGCATACACCTTGTGCGGGTCGTGGCCGCCACGGTTCAGGCGCCAGATGTCGTCGTCGGACAGACCGGCCACCATGGCGGCGGTTTCCGGGTACTTGCCGAAGAAATGCTCGCGCGTGTACGCGCCGCCGAAGGCCTTGCAGTTCTGGTATTCGCCGTCGACGGTTTCCATCATCAGCTTGCGCAACACACCGTTGGTGTCCTTGGCCAGCAGGGCATCCCAGTAACCGCCCCACAGCAGCTTGATGACATTCCAGCCGCCGCCACGGAACACGCCTTCCAGTTCCTGGATGATCTTGCCGTTGCCGCGCACCGGGCCGTCGAGGCGCTGCAGGTTGCAGTTCACCACGAAGATCAGGTTGTCCAGGCCTTCACGGCCGGCCAGCGCGATGGCGCCGAGGGTTTCCGGCTCGTCGCTCTCGCCGTCGCCGATGAAGCACCACACCTTGCGGTCGGACTTCTCGATCAGGCCACGGTTTTCCAGGTAACGCAGGAACTGCGCCTGGTAGATGGCGGCCAGCGGGCCCAGGCCCATGGACACGGTGGGGGTCTGCCAATAGTCCGGCATCAGCCACGGGTGCGGGTAGCTGGACAGGCCGCCGCCGTCGACTTCCATGCGGAACTTGTCCAGCTGCTGCTCGTCGATGCGGCCTTCCAGGAAGGAACGCGCATAGATGCCCGGGGCGCTGTGGCCCTGGATGAAGAGCAGGTCGCCGGGGTGGTTGTCGCTGGGGGCGCGCCAGAAGTGGTTGAAGCCTACGTCGTACAGGGTGGCGCCGGAGGCGAAGCTGGCGATGTGGCCGCCCAGGTCGCCCGGCTTGCGGTTGGCGCGCACCACGGTGGCCATGGCGTTCCAGCGGATGATGGAACGAATGCGCCATTCCAGTTCGGCGTTGCCCGGGCTCTTGGCCTCCAGGTTCGGCGCGATGGTGTTCACGTACTCGGTGGTGGGAGAGAACGGCAGGTAAGCACCCGAACGACGGGTGAGTTCCACCATGCCTTCCAACAGCTGATGCGCGCGCTCAGGGCCCTCGACATCAATAACGGCCTTCAGCGACTCGATCCATTCCTGGGTTTCCACAGGATTCGGGTCGTTGTTCAGCACCTCGTTCAACCAGTTCATTAGCGCTCCCATGACCGCACGCACGCGCGCGACTGTTTTTGATTTCTAGCCGCAAAGTGTAGCGCACCAATGGGTTTGCTTACTTCGCTACGGGTGCGTATGGAAGGGGTGGCGTTGTGTCTTGGGGACAGAGAGCGACAGTGTGGGGAGGTGTTTGTTCGGTTCCACGGGCGGCTTCAGGTTGATGCGGGGCCGGTTTTAAGGGCGCCGCGTTGGCTAGCGTTGTCATTGAATGGCCTGGCACCAGCGGAGTGTTCCACCTGGGAGACGTACCGTTGTGGTGGACAACCGGGCGTAGAGCCACGCCCTGCGTGGCTGCACGCAGACCATCCAGAGCTCACCGGTTTGCTGAACGATTGCGCAGCCACGCAGGGCGTGGCTCTACACGGGTGGTCGATTTCGATATATCTTTTGTCCACTTCATTCGATATATCGAAATGACCCCCTCGCGTGATCTGGATGGGCCTGCCCGTCCGCTTACCTCCCGCCCGCTCAGCCGGGGCGACCTGCGCTTGCTGGTGCTTTCGCTGCTGGCGGCGCAGCCGCGCCATGGCTATGAGCTGATCCAGTGCATCAGCGAGATGTTCGTGCGGGTGTATACGCCCAGTGCGGGTGCGATCTACCCGGTACTGGGGCAGTTCGAGGCCGCGGGCTGGGTGACGGCGCTGGAAGAGGCCGGGCGCAAGCGCTACCAGCTCACGGCGCTGGGCCAGGCCGAGCTGGCGGCGCAGCGCGCGGAGGTGGACGCGGCGATGCAGCGGGTGCGGCACAGCGCGCGCATGATCGCCAAGGCCAACCTGCCGCCGGTGGTGCGCGATGCGCTGCGTGAGCTGAAACAGGCGCTGGGCCTGCACCACGCGCATTGGCAGGACGATAACGCGGCGGCGGTTGCCCAGGCGCTGGGCGAGGCCGCTGCGCGGATCCGCGCGCTCGGGCGCTGATTTTTCCCCTATTCCTTTCGACCCCGCCCGCTTCGCGCCAGCCAGGTCTTTCCCCCATACGCCGCTGCGGCGGCATTGAAACAGGTACATCGCCATGGCTTTGCATGAAAACAAACTGGTGCGCCACACCGTGAAGTTCCGCCCACTGGAGGTGCTGCGCACCGAGGAGATCAGCCCTTGCATGCGCCGGGTGATCGTGGGCGGGGAGGCGCTGGAGGGCTTCGATTCGCCTTCGCCGGATGACCACGTGAAGCTGTTCTTCCCGAATGAGGAAGGCCAGTTCGTGGTGCCGACGATGACGCCGGAAGGCCCGCGGTATCCGGAGGGCCAACTGCCCTCCCCTGCGCGCGATTACACGCCGCGCTGGTGGGACCTGGAGAGCAACGAGCTGGCCATCGACTTCGTGATGCACGGCGACGGGGTGGCGTCGCGCTGGGCGGCCAATGCGCAGCCGGGGCATGCGATTGCGGTGGGTGGGCCGCGTGGGTCGCACATTACGGCGGATGATTTCGATACGTATGTGCTGTTTGGCGATGAGACGGCGCTGCCGGCGATCGGGCGGTGGTTGGAGACGCTGCCGGAGCAGGCGCGGGCGGAGGTGTATATCGAGATTCCGGAGGCGGAGGATCGCCAGGCGCTGCCTGAGGATGAGCGGATCCGGGTGTCGTGGTTGGAGCGCAATGGGTTTGATGCGGCCAACAGTACGTTGCTGGAGGATGTGTTGACGGATTTCGAGGAGCCCGAGGGCGATACGTTCTACTGGATTGCCGCGGAGTCGCGCCGGGCGCGGATGATGCGCAAGTACATCGAGGGGCACCTGGGGGTACCGAAGGAGTGGATCCGCTCGAAGGGGTATTGGAAGGCGCATGCGGGGCATGAGGGGGATTGAAGCGCGCGCCACCGGGGTGGGCGCACGACCAACGGTCGTGCGCTACCGCCGGTGGGTCGGTACCGCCGGAACGTCACCCGGTAGCGCCGGCCGTTGGCCGGCCGTGGGAACCCCGACGAAGGGCAGCCCAGCCGGCGGAGCTGTGGTTTCGGTGTTTGGAACGGTGGGACACTGCGTGGGCCGGCCAACGGCCGGCGCTACCGGGTGGCGTTCCGGCCCCGGGTGGGTTCCGGCGCCGGGTGGGTTCCGGCCCCGGTGGGTTCCGGCCCCGGGTGCGTTCCGTCCCCGGTGGGTTCCGGCCCCGGTGGGTTCCGGCCCTGTGTGGTCGGGCGGCGCACCCCGTGCCCTGCAAACGCTCCGTTGTCCGCACACCCCGGTAGGTCACGACCGTTGGTCGTGACCCGCCCCATGCGACAATCGCGTTTTGCCCGGCCCACTTTCGATGCAAGCAGTTTCTCTTCCGGCCCTGGCCGACCTGATCGCGCGCCTGGAGCGCGCTGATCCCGCGCTGGATGCCGCGCTGGCCACTGCCGCGCCGCAGGCCACGGTGCCGATGCGCGAGGCGGTATTGCCGCTGGCACGGGCGCAGCTGGCGCTGGTGCAGGCCAATGCGGATATCACGCTGGTGGCCGATGAGCTGCGCCGTTACCAGAAGTATGCGCTGCCGGGGAAGCCGAGCCTGCAGATCGTGCAGCTGCGCAAGCAGCAGGGTGCGGTGAAGCAGACGGCGTTGATTGCGCGGCAGAATTTCGCGCAGGCTACGCATGTGTTTTTGCGGGAGAGCGGGTTGACTGCGCCTGCGCGGCGGTTGCCTACGGATTTTGCTACCGGGTGGTTGGTGAAGATCGCCGCGGTGTGACGCTGTGGGGGCTGGGACGGTGGTTGTTTCGGTACAGGTCATGCGTTACCGGACGTTGTGCCGTTACGTGCGGTCGTTTGGGAACCGACCCTACCAATGCAGCCCCCGTCCGGTGCGGAGTTCCGTTATCCCGTCGCCGCCGCACAAACAAAAATCCCGCCTTTCGGCGGGATTTTTGCGTTCAACATCGTTACCGCTTAGGCAGCCGGCTTTTCGCCGGTGGCTTCGGTGGTGATGCGGATGTTCACTTCGTCGCTCACGTTCGGGGCGTAGGCGCCCACGCCGAAGTCGCTGCGCTTGATGGTGGTGGTGGCGTCGAAACCAGCCGCCGGCACCTTGGCCATCGGGTGCTCGCCGCCGCCGTTGACGGTCACGTCCAGGGTCACCGGCTTGGTGATGTCCTTGATGGTCAGGTCGCCGGTAACCTTCAGCTTGTTGGTGCCGGCAGCTTCCACCTTGGTGCTCTTGAAGGTGGCGGCCGGGAACTTGGCGGCGTCGAAGAAGTCGGCGCTGCGCAGGTGTTCGTCGAACTTGGCGGTGAAGCTGTTCAGGCCGGTCAGCGGCAGCTTCACTTCCACGGTGCTCTTGGTCACGTCGGCGGCGTCATACACCAGGGTGCCTTCGGCCGAGCCGAAGTGAGCGGTCGGGTGCGAGAAGCCGAAGTGGCTCCACTGGGCCAGCACGTCGGTGTGGCTCGGGTCGAGCTTGTAGGTGCCCGAGGCGATCTGGATGGCGTCGGCAGCCGGGGCGGCGGCCGGGGCAGCAGCCGGTTCGGCCGGTGCGGTGGCGGCAGCGGCCGGGGTGGCGTCGGCGGCCGGGGCGGCGGTTTCTTCAGCCGGCTTGGAGCAGGCGGCGATGGCCAGGGTCAGGGCCAACGGCAGCAGCAGTTTGCGGGTCACGATCATGGCAGGTCTCTCTCTCGAATGGGAAGGGAACACAGGAAGGGGTGCAACAGCCCGTCCGCAGGGACAGGCCAATGGTACCGGCCAGCGGGGTGCATACCCTTCGGGCCGTCACTGCGCGACGTCGAGAACGGCGCCAGGCCGTTCTCTCCGGCGGAAACGCTTAGGCGATGCGGGCCGCTTCGTCGAAGGACAGGCGAGGCAGGCGCGGGAACAGGCCCGAAGAATCACCGTAACCCAGATTGACCAGGAAATTCGACTTGATGGTGGTGCCCTTGAAGAAGGCTTCGTCGACCTTGGCCGGGTCGAAACCGCTCATCGGGCCGGCGTCCAGGCCCAGCGCGCGCGCGGCCAGGATCAGGTAGGCGCCCTGCAGGCTGCCGTTGCGGAACGCCGATTCGTGGCGGCCTTCGCGCGGGCCGTCGAACCAGGCCTTGGCGTCGGTGTGCGGGAACAGGTACGGCAGCTTTTCGTGGAAGTCTTCGTCGAAGCCGATGATCACGGTGACCGGCGCGGCCAGGGTCTTGTCGTGGTTGCCTTCGGACAGCGCGGGGGCCAGCTTGGCCTTGGCTTCGGCGGACTTCACGAACACGAAGCGCGCCGGGCTGCCGTTGGCGGCGGTGGGGCCCCACTTCAGCAGGTCGTACAGCGCCTTGAGCTGGTCGTCTTCCACCGGCTTGTCGAGGAAGGCGTTCTGGGTACGGGCGGTACGGAACAACTGGTCGAGCGCAGCATCGTTGAGCACGTTGGACATGAAGCCTCCGGTAGAAAGGGAATCCTGTTCACCGTGCGCTACCTTAAGGGCAGCGGCGGCCGGCGAAGGCTCGCAGTGTAGAGTGTCGCGACTGTTGCAACACCCAGCCTTATTGAAACGAATTAATGCCACACGTGAAACGATGGAGTCCGCCCTGGACGATCACTGACGGTCGCGCCGGCAATGTCCGGCAGGCGGTGGCGCTGGCCACGGCACTGAAGCTGGGGGTGCATCGGCCGCTGGTGTTGTTGCCGCGCGCGCCGTGGAAGTGGGCGGCGCCGCGCTGGCTGCCGGGCATGGCCGGGGGCTATGGCGAGGCATTCGCGTCATTGACTGCGCAACCGCCGCAGCTGGCGGTGGGCTGTGGACGCCAGGCGGCCGGGGCGCTGCGCGAACTGCGCCGGCGTGGCAGCAAGGTGGTGCAGATCCTGGACCCGCGGCTGGGCACGCGCCATTGGGACCTGCTGGTGGTGCCCGAGCACGACCGCCTGCGCGGCGGCAATGTGCTCACCCTGCTCGGCAGCTTGAACCCGGTGGACGATGACTGGCTTGCGGTGGGCCGTGCGGCGTTTGCCGGTTTCGGCGAGCTGCCGGGGCCGCGTACGGCGCTGCTGGTAGGTGGGCCGACCCCGCACGCGCCGTGGCACGAGCCGGACATGGTGAAGGTGTTCCAGCAGCTGGCCGAGCAGCTGCGCGCGGAGGGCGGCAGCCTGCTGGCCACCACGTCGCGGCGCACGCCGCCGGCGCTGGTGGGGGTGCTGCGCAGTGCTTTCGCCGATGTGCCGCATGTGATCTGGGGCGATGGCGGCGACGGGGTGAACCCGTACGCGGGGCTGCTGGGCTGGGCCGACCGGGTGGTGGTATCGCCCGATTCGGTGAACCTGCTCTCCGAAGCCTGCGGCACGCGCCTGCCGGTGGCGGTGGCACTGGAACAGCAGGCGCAGGGGCGCATGGTGCAGTTCCAGCAGGCGCTGCGCGCGCGTGGGCGCTTGCAGGAACGCTGGCTGGACTGGAGTTGCGTGGGCCCGATTGAACCGTTGCGCGAAACCGGGCGCGTTGCTGCGCAGGTGCGCGAGGCGTTGGGTATCCGCGCTTGACCGCGGTGCGTGCGTGGCTGTCGATGCGGCGACGATGCGGTAGATTCGAGGTTCACCAGGGACGGAGGACGCGCATGCGTAGTGCGGTGTTGGGATTGATTGTCGTGTTGATGGCGGGGTGTTCCAGCATGCCCACCGGGCAGGACGCGGTGTCGTGGAGCTGCCACAAGGAGCTCACTGCGTATCGCAACCAGCCGCCGCGCACGGACGCGCAGAAGAAGGAGCGCTGGCCGGAGGATCCGCCCGTACCGGTGAGTGAGCCCTGTGCGCGGGAGTTGAGCCGGTGAACGGGGGATGATGCTGGTGTGGTCTGGGTCTGCGATGACACCCGTGGGGTGTCACTACCCGCCGTTGCCGCACCCCGGTAGCGCCGACCGTTGGTCGGCAGACAGCCTGGTACGGCTATGATGCCCGCGCGGCCCCGTACCGCTGGAGACTGACCTGCAATGGACCTGCCCTGCCCCGCACCGCCCATGAAGCGCATCGCGCTGCCCGCACTGCTGTGCGCGGTTCTTTGGCTGGCTGTCCCCGCCGCGCAGGCACAGTCGCAACAGCCCGAGTGCATGGAGCGCCACCCCACCCCGGCCGCGCTGGCATCGATGTTCGATGTTGCGCAGCGCGCCGATGAAGCCCTGGAAGCCCTGGACGACGTCGATGTGGTGATCATCGCGCGCGGCGGCCAGGACCTGAGCCGGTACGGCCTGCGCCACAGCCATCTGGCCTTAGCGGTGCGCGAGGACGACGGCAGCTGGCGCACGGTGCATCTGCTCAACCGCTGCAAGTCATCCGAATCCACGCTGTTCCGCGAGGGGCTGAGCAACTTCATCGGCGAAACCGGCACGCATACCGACCTGCGCGTGGGCGTGCTGACGCCGGCCGTGCGCGCGGCGTTGAAGGCGATGCTGACGCCGCCCGCGATCCAGGCCAAGGCACTGCACGAACCGCGTTACAGCGTGGTGGCCTATCCCTTCAGCGATGAATACCAGAACTCCAACCAGTGGGTGCTGGAGGTGCTGGCGGCGGCGATCGCACAGTCGCGCGATGGCACGTTGCTGGTGCGACGCGCGCAGGTGCAGACGTGGTTGAAGGAGCAGATGTACCAGCCCAGTTCGTTGCATATCGGCGTGGGCAAGCGGTTGGGCGCGCGGTTCTTCTCGGCCAATGCGGCCACTACCGACCACCCGGCCAGCGAGCGCGTTTCCGGGAATTATTCGGTGGTAACGGTGGAATCGGTGTTTGATTTCCTGCAGAAGCGCGGGGCGCTGGCGCAGGAGCTGAGCGTGGCGCATGTGCCGGTGGCGGGGATGGCGGCACCGAAGCCGTGACTCATTTTTGCGATGCCGGCATGTTGCTGGTACCGCCTTTGCAGAAGGAGTTGGCATGAAGCGTTATTCGATCCTGGCCGTGGCATTGAGCGTGGCCATTGCCGCACCGCAGGCCGGTGCGCAGCACTTCACCCCGAGCCAGCAGTCGGTGAGCTATGCGGCGCTCAGTGCTTACGTGAGCATCGCCGTGGTTACCGCGCCGATCTGGCTGACGGCGGCGGGGTTTAAGGGGTCGGCGAAGGGTTCGGAGCGGCGCAGCGCGGCCAAGGGGAAGGGGACTGGCACCGCTGGCACGAAGGCCGGTCCGCTGCCGCCGCTTACCGTGGAGAAGGTGGAGCGGCAGGCTGATGGTGCGTACCAGGTGGCATTGAAGAACCCGGAGGCACCTGCCGACCTGGCTGTGGTGCAGTGGCCTGCGCGGGATGACAGTCCGGCACAGGCGCTGAAGGCCGGCGATGTGTTGGCCTTCACGCCCACCGAGGCCGGTGCCGGGTGGATGGTGGCCGATGCGCAGGGCACGGCGCTGGCGTTTTTGCCGACGGCGGATGCGGCGGCGAGTAGTTCCAGCGAGCGATGGTAGGAGAGCAGCCACGCAGGGCGTGGCTCTACGGGGGTTCATTGCGTCGGGGCGGCCCGTGAGATGGATCGTTGCGTCGAGCCGGTTGGTGGGGTGGATCGTTGCGTCGGGCCGATCGGTGAGGTGGATCGCCTTGGCCGGGCCGATTGATGAGATGAATCATTAGATTGGGCCGAATCGTCAGGTGAAGAGCGCGGGGTGGCTGCGGGGGCGCGGAGCGGGGATAATCCGCGGCTTCCCTGCCCTGCCCCTGGTACGCCATGACTGCGCGCCCTGACATCGTGTTCGCTCCGTTGACCCCGCGCTCGCTGCTGCTGGCGGTGCTGGCCATGGGCGCAGTGGTGCTGGGCTCGAACGTGCTGGTGCAGTACCCGATCAACGACTGGCTGACCTGGGGCGCCTTCAGCTACCCGGTGGCGTTCCTGGTGAGCAATCTGATCAACCGCCGGTTTGGTCCCGCGGCGGCACGCAGGGTGGCATGGGCCGGGTTTGCGTTGGCGGTGGTGTTGTCGATCTGGATCGCCACACCGCGCATTGCGGTGGCCTCGTGCCTGGCGTTCATTGCGGCGCAGCTGCTGGATATCACCGTGTTTGATCGCTTGCGGCGCGGGCATTGGTGGCGCGCGCCGATGGTGGCGACCACGTGCAGTGCGACGTTGGATACGACGATCTTCTGGAGCATTGCGTTTGCCGGCTCCAGCCTGCCGTGGGTGAGCTGGGCAGCGGGCGACCTGGCGGTGAAGCTGGCCATCGGCGTGTTCCTGCTGGCACCGTTCCGCGCGTTGCTGTGGAAGATGGCGCCGCGTACGGCGTGATGGGTGCAGGCACGTAATGATGGACTGCCGGTAGGGTCGCATCCCTGTCGACCGCCGTTACGTTTTCCGCGTTCGGTTGTGGCATGAACATCGTCGGGGAGGGCGTTTGCTTTGGTCCGGGGTCATGCGTTACCGAATGTTGTACCGCTATCGGCGGTCGTTTGGGAACCGACCCTACCGAGAGGCATTTCCGCACGGCTTGATGGGTCCAAGCACGTTGCGATGGAGTACCGGTAGGGTCGCATCCCTGTCGACGATGTGCATGGATGCACGAGTGGCGCGGCCGCAGGATGCGGAGGAGCGCCCCGCCGTTACGTTTTCCGCGATCGGTTGTGGCATGAACATCGTTGGGGACGGCGTTTGTTTTGGTCCAAGGTCATGCGTTACCGAATGTTGAACCGCTATCGGCGGTCGTTTGGGAACCGACCCTACCGAACGGCAGTTCGGCTGCTTCGCAGGCTGCGGTGATGACGCGCTGCGCTTCTTCCAGGGCGGGCGTTGGCACCGCCAAGCGCGGTCTCCTGTCCAGCGTGCACGCCAATCCCACGTCCAGCAACGCGGCGTGCGCTTCGTGCAGCGCCTCGCGGGTGCCGCCCGGCAGCCAGGCGATGCTGGCGAGCTGGTCGATCAGGCTCGGGGTGTCGCGCGGCTCCACCACCTGCGGGTGGCTGGCGGCGCTGTCGAGCACGCCGGTCTGCAACAGGAACTCGAGGTCCACGATGCCGCCGGCGCCCTGCTTCAGGTCCCAGCGCGCGGCGTCGCTGCGGTCCAGTTCGGTGCGCATGCGGCCGCGCATCTTGATGACGTCGGCGAACAGCACGTCGCGTTCGCGCGATTTGGCCAGGGTGGTGGCGCGGATCCGTTCGAAGTCGGCCAGCAGGCTGGCGTCGCCGGCAATCCCGCGCGCGCGCACCAACGCCTGGTGTTCCCAGGTCCAGGCGCGCTCGCGCTGGTATTCGGTGTAGCTGGCCAGCGAGGACACCAGCGACCCCTTGCCGCCGTCCGGGCGCAGGCGCACGTCGATGTCGTACAGGCGTCCGGCGGCGGTGACCGCGCCGAGCAGCGCCATCACCTTCTGCGCCAGCCTCGCGTACCAGCGGCCCGGATCCAGCGGGCGCGCGCCGTTGCTGCTGTCCTGGTCGGCCGGGTGGTCGTGCAGGAACACCAGGTCCAGGTCCGATCCGAAGCCCAGCTCCAGACCGCCCAGGCTGCCGTAGCCGATGATCGCGAATCGCCCACCGGGCACTTCGCCGTGCGCGCGGCGCATGTCCGCATCCGCCATCGCCAGCGCGGTGACCACCACCGCTTGCGCAAGCTGGGCAAGCTGGCGGGTGCTGTCCACGGCGCGCTGGCGGCCGTCCAGCGTGGCCAGGGCCATGCGGAAGCTCAGCGCGAGGCGGGTTTCATTGAGCAGGCGAAGCGCGGCTTCCGGGTCGTCCACGGCCAGGGCGGCATCGCACTCGGCCTGCATCGCGGCGGCGTCGGGCATGGGGCCGGAGACGCGCACGTCGAGCAGTTCGTCCAGCAGCAACGGGTAGGCGGCGATGCGTTCGGCCAGCAGTGCGCTGCGCGCGAGCACGTCGACCAGCCGCGACAGCGCGCTGGGTTGTTCGTCGAGCAGCGCCAGATAGCTGGTGCGGCGCAGGATGGCCTGCAGCAGGCCGAGCACGCGCTTGAGCGCGGCGTCGGGCTGCGGCGAACGGGTGGCGGCGTGCAGCAGGGCGGGCAGCACGCGGTCGAGGCGTGCGCGGGCGGTGTCGCTGAGCGATTTCACGCCCAGTGACTGGGCGAAGTCGCGCAGGGACTGGTCGGCACCGTTGGGATCGTGGAAGCCGGCGTTGGCCAGTACTTCGGCATCGCCCCGGTCGGGCATGCCGCGCCAGTAGTTGGCCAGCGCATCCGGGGCAGCCTGCCCGGCACGCGGCGCGAGCAGCGCGGCAAATTCGGTGCTGACCCGTTCGCGCTGCACATCCAGCGCGGCCAGCAGCGCGTCCCAGTCGGCGTAGCCGAGCCCGCAGGCGATGCGCAGGCGGTCGGTGGGGTCGGCGGGCAGCGCGTGGGTCTGGGCGTCGCGCAGCATCTGCAACCGGTTTTCCAGCTGGCGCAGGAAGCCGTAGGCGTGCAGCAGGTCGTCGCCGTCCTGTGCGGCCATCTGCCCGCAGGCGACCAGCGCCGGCAGCGCGTGCAGCAGGCGGCGCTCGCGCAGGCTGGCTTCGCGGCCACCGCGGATGAGCTGCAGGGCCTGCGCGAGGAACTCGATTTCGCGGATGCCGCCGGGGCCGCGCTTGATGTCGTCGAACATGTCGCGGCGCGAGACTTCGGCGGTGATCGCGGCCTTCATTTCGCGCAGGCCGTCGAGCGCGGTGAAGTCGAGGTAGCGGCGGTAGACGAAGGGGCGCAGGGACTGCAGCCAGGCTTCGCCGGCGGCGATGTCACCGGCCACGGCGCGCGCCTTGAGCCAGGCGTAGCGCTCCCAGTCGCGGCCTTCGCGCTGGAAGTACTGGTCCATGCCGGCGAAGGAGAGCGCGACGCGGCCAGCGCTGCCGAAGGGGCGCAGGCGCAGGTCGACGCGGTGGCTGAAGCCGTCCACGGTGGTGTCGTCGAGCAGGCGTGCGAGGCGCTGGCCGAGCCGGGCGAAGTATTCCTCGGCCGCGAGCGGGCGCGCGCCGTCGGATTCGCCGCCCTGCGGGTAGGCGTAGACCAGGTCGACGTCGGAACTGAAGTTGAGCTCGCCGCCGCCGAGCTTGCCCAGGCCGAATACCACCAGCTGCTGGGCGCTTCCGTCGGCGGCGCGGACCACGCCGTGGCGGGTGGCGAATTCCTGCTCCAGCGCGGCCAGCGCCAGGCCCAGGCATTCCTCGGCCAGGCGGGTGGCCCCGGCGAGGGTGGCGGGCACGTCGTCCAGGCCTTCCAGGTCGCGCCAGATCAGGCGCGTGGAACAGGCGGTGCGGTAGCGGCGCAGGCGCACCGGCCAGTCCGCCGGCTGCTGCGGATCGAGTTCCGGGAGCGGCAGCGGCGGGCAGTCGTTTTGGGTTAATTGCGACAAAAGTGCGGGCTGTCGGCACAGCGTGTCGATGGCGAAGTCGCTGGTGATGGCCAGCAGGCGGAGCTGGGCGAGGACCGGTTCCGGGGGCGGCCAGGATCCTGAGTCGTTCAGGCTGAGCGCAAGACGGGCGAGCGCGCGGTCGACCAGGGGGACGAGGGCGGCGGGGACGGCATCGGCAGGAATCGGCATGAAGCGATTATGCACGGGGCCGCGCGCGGCCCCCGAATGGCACGGACACGGTGCGGTAGGGTCGGTTCCCAAACGACCGCCGATAACGGGTCAACGCGCGGTAACGCATGACCGTTGGTGAACGTAAAGGCCTTCCCCGCCCAAGGTCATGCCCCATCGAACGCGGGTGATCCAACGGCGGTCGATTGGGATGCGACCCTACCAAGGCACCGCCGTCCGACCGGCATGGCGCAGTGCCCTTCAGTGAATTGGGCATCTGCCGAATTCCAGACATAAAAAAGCCCGCTTGCAGCGAACTGCCAGCGGGCTCTGCTCCCTCCCCCACGTCGGGATGCAGGGCGATCTTCTAGGCTCCGCGAACAAGTTGCACGCTGCACTGCAAAACAATACTGGCGGGTACAGATGCGCTCATTTAACTGAATAGGAGCTCATATACCCGGAGAGCGCCATTCCACCTTGGTCGCACCCGGCACGGGGGTGGTATGGCGGATAATGAATATCCCCCACAAAACGTAGTCGTCATGTCCGTTGATCGCATTGCCGACGCGCGCCTGCGCGCTCGCGTTGTATCTGCCGAAGCCGCCGCCGCGCTGATCCAGCCGGGTGAAACGGTGGCCATGAGTGGTTTCACCGGTTCGGGCTACCCCAAGGCGGTACCGGTGGCGCTGGCGCAGCGCATCGAGGCGTTCCACGCCGACCACCTGCCCTTCCAGATCAGCCTGATGACCGGTGCCTCGACCGCGCCGGAACTGGATGGCGCGCTGGCCAAGGCCGATGGTATCGCCATGCGCATGCCGTTCCAGAGCGACCCGGACGCGCGCAACCGCATCAACGCCGGCCTGCTGGATTACATCGACATCCACCTCAGCCACGTCGCGCAGCATGTGGGGTTCGGGTTCTATGGCGAGATCGATACGGCGGTGATCGAAGTTTCCGCGATCCGCGAAGATGGTTCGCTGGTGCCCTCCACCTCGGTGGGCAACAACAAGACCTGGCTGGACCTAGCCAAGAAGGTGATCGTCGAGGTCAACGAATGGCAGCCGGCCGGTGTGGACGGCATGCACGACATCTACTACGGCACCGCGCTGCCGCCGCATCGCAAGCCGATTCCGCTGATCCACGGCAACGACCGCATCGGCGAAACCGCGCTGCACTGCGACCCGGACAAGATCGTGGCGGTGGTGCGCACCAACGGACCCGACCGCAACAGCCCGTTCAGCCCGATCGACCAGACCAGCGAGCAGATTGCCGCATACCTGATCGAGTTCCTGAAACACGAAGTGGCGCGCGGCCGCCTGCCGGCCAACCTGCTGCCGCTGCAGAGCGGCGTGGGCAACATTCCCAACGCGGTGCTGGCGGGGCTGGGAAAGAGCGGCTTCCGTGACCTGAGCGCGTTCACCGAGGTGATCCAGGACGGCATGCTGGACCTGCTGCGCGACGGGGTGCTGAGCTACGCCTCGTGCACCGGGTTCGCGCTGAGCCCGCAGGCCAATGAGACGTTCAAGGAGCACATCGATTTCTACCGCGAGCGCATCATCATGCGCACGCAGGAGATTTCCAACCATCCGGAACTGGTGCGCCGCCTGGGCTGCATCGGCATGAACGGGATGATCGAGGTGGATCTGTACGGCAACGTCAATTCCACCCACGTGATGGGCACGCGGATCATGAATGGAATTGGCGGGTCGGGCGATTTCGCGCGCAACGGGTTCCTGTCGGCGTTCCTCAGCCCGTCCACGGCGAAGAACGGCACCATTTCCGCGATCGTGCCGATGGTGAGCCATGTGGACCACACCGAGCACGATGTGTCGGTGATCGTGACCGAACAGGGGTTGGCGGATCTGCGTGGGCTGCCGCCGCGCAAGCGCGCGCGTGCGGTGATTGATAACTGCGCGCACCCGGAGTTCCGCGACCAGTTGAACGATTATTTCGAGCGGGCGAGCCGGGACAGCTACGGCAAGCACACCCCGCACCTGTTGCCGGAAGCGTTGTCGTGGCACCAGCGGTGGTTGGAGACGGGCACGATGAAGATCTGATGGAATGCATGAGAACGCCGGGAATTCCCGGCGTTTTTTGTTCGCAGCGCGCGTTGGAACGACATTGAACGCATGAGGCCATGTACCGACCAACGGTCGGTACCTACCGGGGGTGGCGCGTTGATGCCATGTACCGACCAACGGTCGGTACCCACCGGGGGTGGCGCGTTGATGCCATGTACCGACCAACGGTCGGTACCTACCGGGTTGGTGCAATCCGGTAGGCCACGACCGTTGGTCGTGGCGCATGCGCGCCATCACCTGCGCAGGCTGTCCAGCGATTCCTGCTGCAGGCGCTCGTAGATGGCGAACTCGTCTTCCACCTTCTTGCCCAATGCCTGCTCGAAGGCATCGCGGTTGGCGTGCGCGGCGTAGGCGCGCTGCTCTTCCCCGCCCAGGTTGGACTGGAAAATACCCGCGGCACTGACCGGCAGGAAATCTTCGTAGACGATCGGGTCGGCACTGGCCAGGCCTGCGGCCACCAGCGCTTCGGCGGGTAGGTCACCCACGGCCGACGGATCGGCGCGACCGGCGTCGGTGAGGGCGTAGCGGTAGTAGCCCAGCCCTTCGCGGCGCAGGGTGTCGTGGTCGTCGGGGAAGGCAGTGAACGCCGCGGCCAGGCGCGTTGCATAGTCCTGGCCGGTACTGCCGGCACCGCCGGCGTCGCGCGCCTGGGCCAGCAGCTGGTCATACAGCGCGCGGCCCTTCGGGGTGAGCGCCAGGCCACGCTGTTCGATCTCGCCGAAGCGCGCGGTGTGCGTGCCGGCATCGCCGCCCTCGCCGCGTGGGAAGTTCACGGTTTCTTCCAGCGCCTTGAAGCTGGTCTGGCGCAGCAGGATCGGACAGCGGCGCGGCGGTGGGCCTTCGACCACGGCCTTGGCATCGATGCCACGGGCGAGCATGCCGGCCTGGGCGGCGTCGATGTCCAGCGTGCGCGGGGTGAGGTGGTTGATGTGCGGACCGCGGAAGCTGACCACGTCTGCCACCAGCCGGTGCGCGTTGCTCAGCGCGTTGTAGGTGGCCAGCGAGACGGTGGCATCGCTGTGCCAGCGGAAGGTTTCCAACGCGGCCAGCACGAAGCGGCGCGCGTCGGTTGCATCGAGGCCACCGTCGCGTTCGGCCTGTGCGATCAGCGCCAGCGCGTCGTCGGTGAAGATGCGGCGGCGTGCGAGGATGCGTGCGGCTTCGCCGCGCAGCGCTTGGTCTTCGATCAGTTCCAGTCGCAGCAGCGAAGTGAACACGCGGAACGGATTGGCGGCCAGCGCTGAGGCGGTACGCGGGCGGAAGGCGGTGGAGTGCACCGGCACGCCGGCCACGGAGAGGTCGTAATAGCCGATCGGGTACATCCCCATCACCGCGAACAGGCGGCCCAGGGTGGCGAGCTCGTCGGCGGTGCCGACGCGGATGGCGCCGTGGCGTTCCTGGGCCAGGCGGGCGCGCTCGTCATTGCGCTCGAGCTGCTCGGCCAGGGCCGGGTTGTCGGTGAGCACGGCATCGTTGATCTCGGCCACCAGGTCGACCAGGTTGCCGTAGAGCGGCACTTCGGTGCGGTACATGGTGGACATGGCCTGGGCGAACAGGCTGCGGATATCGTCGGGTGAAACGAAACGGTCGGCGCTCATTACGTACTCGGCAATGGAACACGAAGGGAAAAGCAGGCGCGTATTGTCGCGCAGCGGAGCGGAGGCGGCGAGGTGCAGAGCAGCATCAGGGCGGCACTCGGAACCGCCGCGGTAGGGTCGGTTCCCAAACGACCGCCGATGGCAGGCCAACGCCCGGTAACGCATGACCACGGGCACAAACAAAAGCCGTCCCCGCCGGAGGTCATGCCATCACCGAACGCGGGCACCCTATCGGCGGTCGTTTGGGAACCGACCCTACCGCACCCCGATCAGCCCTCTGCGTGCATTACCGCGCCTTGCGTCAGCGGTCGCGTATGGTGGCAGCTTCCGTGGCCGCACCGTCGCGCTTGGCGCGGTCGCCCAGCTGGGCTTTCAGGGTGGCGTCCAGCGTCACCGGGCGGTCCCAATGGTCGTGGCTGGCGACGATGGCGTGGCGCAGGGCGCGCCAGTGCAGGTTGGTCGGGGTGACAGGCATGTCGGCGACGACGTCGCCCCAGCGCTTGGGCTGCCCTTCTTCCGGGACCGCCTGCGACCACGCTTTGACGCTGTCGCGGCAGGATCGTTCGGTCACCTTGCTCCAGAAACAGGCAAAGTAGATGTCGCCGGCCTGCCAGCCGTGGGTCTGGAACAGCGCGGCGATGTAGCCGCGCGAGACCCCGGCATAGCGGGCGACCTCGTCGAGGAAACTGTCCGGGTAGCGCTCGGCATAGCGGTTGATGTCCTGCAGCTGGGCGTCCACCCAGCTGTCGCCGGTGTCCACCTGGTAGGCATCGGACTCGGCGGCGGTCTGCTGCGCGGCCGCCTGCAACGGCAGCCACAGCAGCAATGCCACCAGCAGCGCGCGCAGGACCTTCATCGGCTCAACCGCCCGCCGCCTTGGCTTCGATGGCGCGCAGGGCCTGCGGCCAGTCGAAGGCGGTAGCCGCTTCGACCATGCGCGGCTCGTCGGCGGCCACGCCATGCTGGGTCTCGTGCGCCCAGGTCACTGCGTACGGGGTGTGGATGCCCCAGCCGCCGAGCGTGACCACCGGTTCGATGTCCGAGCGCAGCGAGTTGCCGACCATGACGAAACGCTCCATCGGCAGGTCGAATTCCTCCAGGACGCGGGCGTAGGTTTCCGGGTCCTTCTCGGACACGATCTCGATGCGCGGGAACAGGTCGCGCAGGTTGGCGACCTTGATCTTGGCTTCCTGGTGGAACAGGTCACCCTTGGTGATCAGTACCACCGGGTAGTCGCGGGCGATCTCGGCCACCGATTCGCGTACGCCGTCGATCAGTTCGACCGGATGGCGCAGGGTCTCATGGCCGATGTCCAGGATCAGCTGCAGGTCGCGGGCGGCGATCTTCTGTTCGGTAATTTCGATGGCGGCTTCCAGCATCGACAGGGTCATGCCCTTGACGCCATAGCCGAACACGCCGAGGTTGCGCTGCTGCACATCGAGCAGGTGCCGCGCGGTGGCGGTGTCATGCACGTCGATGTAACGCGCCAGGATGTTGAGGTATTCCAGCTCGGCCTTGCGGTAATAGTCCTCGCTCTTCCACAGCGTGTCGTCACCGTCAAAACCGACCAGACCGATGGCGCCGTGGGTGTTGGCAGGGAGGTCATCATCGGGGAAGGATAACAAGGCGGAAAGAAGGAAGGGCGGCCGAGGCCGCCCTTCCTGACCGTTCACCGTTGTCCAGCGGTTTCAGGGGTGCTGCTGGGTTGTGGGCTCCGGATGGGGTGTGCCGACTAACAGTCGGCACTACCGGCAGCGCTACCGTCGGCGCTGCGGGCGGGCGCCATGAACGGCGCCCGCCCGATGCGTCAGCGGCCCGGGGCGGCGTTGCCGCCGGCGGCTGCGCCCTGCTGGGCGGCTACGTAGGCTTTGTATTCGTCCGGGGTGAGCTTGCCGTCCTTGTTGCTGTCGGCCTGGTCGAACACCTGGGCGAGGCCGGCGTTCACGGATGCCTCGGACTTGCTGATGGCGCCGTCGCCGTCGGTGTCGACGCTGGCCCAGGTCTGGCCACCGCCGCCGCCGGACTGCGCGGAGG
>NZ_CAUQPH010000013.1:0-54549 GCF_963519925.1 uncultured Stenotrophomonas sp.
CGCGCGGCCCCCCGCCCAACCCCGGGCGGCCGCGTCCGTACCGGGGGCCCCTCCCCCCCGGGGGCGGCGCCGTTTCTGTATGTACCGGCACAGGGCCGGTACCGACGAAGAAGAGTGATGACAGGATTGCGACTGATCGTTGGTCTGGGCAACCCCGGACCCGAGCACGCCCAGACCCGGCACAATGCCGGGTTTCGTTTCATTGACGCCCTGGCCGCCCAGGCCGGCGCGCGCTGGAACGTGGACAGCAAACTGTTCGGTGAGACCGCGAAGGTCGACATCGCCGGGCAGCCGGTGTGGCTGCTCAAGCCCGCCACCTTTATGAACCTCAGCGGCAAGTCGGTCACCGCCGCGCAGCGTTTCTGGAAGATCGAGCCCGAGGAAACCCTGCTGGCCCACGACGAACTGGACCTGCCGCCCGGCGTGGCCCGGTTGAAATTCGATGGCGGCCACGGTGGCCAGAATGGCCTGCGCGATACCATCCGCCTGCTCGGCCATGGCCGGTTCCACCGGCTCCGCATCGGCATCGGCCATCCCGGCCACAAGGACCGCGTGGTGCCGTGGGTGCTGGGTCGCGCCAGCAAGGACGACGACGTGCTGATCGGCCATGCGGTGGATGACGCGATCGATGTGCTGCCGCTGGCAGTGAAGGGCGATTTCAGCGAGGCGATGAAGCGCCTGCATACCCCGAAGTAACGTCCGCCGGTAGGTACCGACCGTTGGTCGGTACGGAGAATGATTGGAAAAACCGCGCCCAACGTCGCCGTTTCCCCAATCACTTTCACCCCAGAGGTTGTCAAAGATGGGTATCAAATGCGGCATCGTCGGCCTGCCCAATGTCGGCAAGTCGACCCTGTTCAACGCGCTGACCAAGGCGGGCATCGCCGCGGCCAATTTCCCGTTCTGCACGATCGAGCCGAACGTCGGCATCGTGCCGGTGCCGGATCCGCGCCTGAATGAGCTGGCGGCGATCATCAACCCGCAGAAGGTCATTCCGACCGCGGTGGAGTTCGTCGACATCGCCGGCCTGGTCGCGGGCGCGGCGAGCGGCGAAGGCCTGGGCAACAAGTTCCTGGCGCACATCCGCGAAGTGGATGCGATCACCCACGTGGTGCGCTGCTTCGAGAACGCCGATGTGATCCACGTCAACAACAAGGTCGATCCGATCTCGGACATCGAGACCATCGATATCGAGCTGGCCCTGGCCGACCTGGACAGCGTCGAGAAGGCGCTCAACCGCGCCGAGCGCGCGGCCAAGGGCGGTGACAAGGAGGCAGCGGCGCGCAAGCCGGTGCTGGCGAAGCTGCAGGCGGCACTGGCGGACGGCAAGGCCGGGCGTTCGGTGGGCCTGGACGACGAAGAGAAGGCGTTGGTGCGCGACCTGTTCCTGCTGACCCTCAAGCCGGTGATGTACATCGCCAATGTGTTGGAGGACGGCTTCGAGAACAACCCGCACCTGGACGCCGTGCGCGCCCATGCCGCTGCGGAGGGTGCGCAGGTGGTGCCGGTATCGGCGGCGATCGAGGAAGAGCTGTCCCAGCTGGACGATGAAGACCGCGACACGTTCCTGACCGACCTGGGACTGACCGAGCCGGGCCTGAACCGCGTGATCAACGCGGCCTACAGCCTGCTGGGCCTGCAGACCTACTTCACTGCCGGCGTCAAGGAAGTCCGTGCCTGGACCGTGCGCAAGGGTGCGACCGCGCCGCAGGCTGCTGCCGTGATCCACACCGACTTCGAGAAGGGCTTCATCCGCGCAGAAACCATCGCGTATGACGACTTCATCAAGTACAAGGGCGAAGCCGGCGCCAAGGAAGCCGGTCGCCTGCGCCTGGAAGGCAAGGAGTACCGCGTGCAGGAAGGCGACATCCTGCACTTCCGCTTCAACGTCTGATCACGCCGACGCTTGCTGCACGCAACGCCCCGCCATGAGCGGGGCGTTTGCGTTTGTGCTGGACAATAATTCGCCACGCCCCGAAAGCACTGCGCCACAGGCTTCAACCGACTTGTCCACAACAAACTCCCACGGCTTTCCACGATGCGTGTGGAAAACCTGCCCTTAGCCTGGACAAATAATCACCACGCATCCAAGACCGTTGCAGCGCGGGGCTCACGCAGGGTTGTCCACAGCTAACTCCCACCGCTCTCCACGACCCCTGTGGAGAACCTGCATCCAATTGCCGTAGAGCCGGGCTCTGCCCGGCTGCTTCACGCATCTGGGCGAACAGCCCTTTTGCAACGATCTCCCGGCTTGGACCTACCTTTTGACAGTGTGTCGTTGCCATGGGAAACGCGGGGGACGGCCGTTGGCCGTCAATCATCTCGATCAAGGTCATGCGTTACCGGACGTTGATGGATGCACGGCGGTTGTTTGGGAACCAACCCTACCGGCGATGCCGGAGCATGTCGGGCAACGGTCGTTCCGCTCCTCCCTTGGCCACCGGCCAACTGTCAGAGGGTCGGCGGGTGTGGGTTTGCGGGACCGTAGAAAACATGGATGTTTTCTACGAGCCTACAAGGACGTATTTACGGCGTGTCCCGCAGACCCGCACCCGACGGCCCACGCCAGGGACGTTCGCAAAGCAGGGCTGTTCGCCCAGATGCATGAAGCAGCCGGGCAGAGCCCGGCTCCACGGAAATAACGCAATCCCTTACAGCGCAGACCCGCCAAACTTGTGCGTGTACTGCAGGTTCAACTGCCGGCCGACCGTATCGAACCAGGACACGTCGTAATACGGGTACGACGTGTAGGTCGCATCCTTCGGCGGCATCTTGTTGAACAGGTTCACCACCGACAGCGACAGGCGCGAGTGATCGTCGAAGCGGTACTGCACCGACAGGTTGTACCGGTACGTCGCCTGCATCCACGGGCTGTCGCCGCTCTCCCAGTCGAAGCTCTGGTCGTAGCTATCGAAGCTGGGCAGCTTGCCCAACCGCGAGCCGTACAGCGTGGTCGACCACGCCGCGTTCTCCCAGGTCAGGCTGGCACTGGTCTTGGTGCGCGGAATGTCGAAGCCACTGTTGACCGCGAACTGGTCCTCCACCACGTCGCCGGCGAACTGCTGGAAATCATGGCGCTGCACCCAGGTGTGGTTGCCGCTCAGGATGAAATCGCCAACGCCCGTGGTGAGGCGGTAGCGCAGGCCGACGTCAATCCCGCGGGTGGTTTCGCGGGCGATGTTGATCGGGCTCACGTGTACCCCGTACAGACGGCCGTCGTCGGTACGCGTCACCCGGTTGATCGCATCCACGCAGGTTGGCGACGCCGCATCGGCGTCGCCCAGGCGGCAGGCCGCCTCGTCGCGCAGGATCGTGCTCACGTCCATGTCCTGCACCTGGTCGCGCATGTCTATGTCGAACCAGTCCACCGACAGGTCCAGACCCAGTGCCGGCGACCACACCAGCCCCGCGCTCCACGACGTGCTGGTTTCCGGATCCAGCTGGCGGTTGCCCTGGCGCGTGCGGATCAGGTTCTCCTCGTAATCCGAGCAGTCGTCCGCCCCATCCACCGCGCATGCATAGTAGTCATTGGCGCTGGTTTCATCGTTGCCCGGACCGGCATAGACGTAGTGCAGGTCCGGCGCGCGGAACGCGGTGCCATACGAACCACGCACCAGCAGCGACTCGATCGGGCGCCACTCGATGCCGCCGCTCCACGTTGCCTTGCCGATCGTATTGCCCGAATAGCGATACTGGTCGAAGCGGCCCGCCACGCTCACGTTGAGCGTCTCGTGCAGCGGCAGGCGCAGCTCGGCCGCGGTGGCCCAGCGGTTGCGGCTGCCGTGGCCGTCCGAGTCCTTCCAGCTGTAGTAGTAGTATTCCGTGGCCAGCGGGTCCGGGTTCAACGCGTACGACTGGTTGCCGAACTCGGCCGTGGCCGCGAAGCCCGCCTTGCCGCCCGGCAGCTCGAACAGCTCGCCATTGGTCAAGGTAAGCGCCGCAGTGTCGGTGCGCGACTTCGGCGTGTACGTGGTACGCGCGGAAATGGAGTCGTATTCGGCGCGGGTCAGCGGCTGGTACAGGCGCGCCGGGTCGGCGTTGTAGATCGGGAAGCCGTCATCGTCCTCACCCAGCTGCGGGCCCAGGAACAGGTCATTGGCCTTGGCCGCGATGATCTGCGGCCAACGGATCGACGACTGGTACTGCGAATGGCTCAGCGATGCCTCGTAGTCCCAGGCCGCACCCAGCGAGCCCTTGAACCCGGTGGTGACGCTGAACGTCTTCTGCGTGCTGCGGATCATCCCATTGCGCAGCCCGCCCATTTCCTCCGGCGAGAACTGGCGCTGCCAGAACTCCACCTGGTCCGTGGCCTGGTTATGGAAGTAGCCGTCCTCGTTGCCGTCGGCCGCCATCAGGCCCCACTGGGTCACATCGCGCATCAGGGCAATGTCGTGGTAGCCCAGCTGCACGTCGGCGAACCATTCGGCGCCATTGTCGAAGCTGTAACGCAGCGCCGCATAGCCGTTGGCGCCGCGGCGCTCGCTCAGGATCGTGCCGTAACCGATCGAACGGTCGCTGCCGCAGTAGAAACCGTAGCGCGGACGCTCGGCATGGTAAGTGCTGCCACGGTTCTGACCAGCCAGCGCATCGCAGGTGGCCTGGCCCGGGTCCAGGTAATCGTCGTTGTAGTCCGTGCGCAGCCATGCCCGGCGTGCCGCGCGCGCGCTTTCGGTGGGCGCGTCCAGGGTTGAATCCTGCTGCGCGCGCTCATACGCCCACAGCGGCACCTGCGACTGCAGTTCCACGCTGTAGACCGCGCTGAAGCGGCCGCGGTCGTAGCCACTGGCGATGCTCATGTCGAACGACTCGCCGCCCCCCTCCGTGGTGGTGCCCATGCGCACATCGACCGTGGTTCCATCGACCTGCTTCTTCAGGATGAAGTTGACCACGCCGGCGATCGCATCCGAACCATAGATCGCCGAT
Organism: uncultured Stenotrophomonas sp.; assembly: GCF_963519925.1. NCBI lineage: Bacteria > Pseudomonadati > Pseudomonadota > Gammaproteobacteria > Lysobacterales > Lysobacteraceae > Stenotrophomonas > uncultured Stenotrophomonas sp. Next base: position 4,924 of record NZ_CAUQPH010000013.1, read on the forward strand.
GCGCTGCCGGTCAGTACCTCGATCCGCTCGATCATGCCCAGCGGAATGTTCGACACATCGGTGAAGTTGCTGCGGCCCTGGAACGGCATCGGGAAATCGGCGATGCGCCGGCCGTTGACCAGCACCAGCGTGTGGTTCGGGCCCAGCCCGCGCAGGTCGACCTGCTGCGCGCCCGGCGAGAAGTCGGCGCCACTGGCCGACTGCTGGCTCTGGGTTTCGCCGCCGTTCTGGGTCATCGAGCGCAGCACGTCCGGCACGCTGGTGAAGCCGCTCGCCTGGATCTGCTCGGCAGTGATCACCGTGACCGGGGCGGGGCCCTCGACCTGCGCACGCGGGATGCGCGATCCGGTGACCTGCACCGTGTCCAGCTGCCGTACCTCCGAGGTGGCCGGGGCCTGGGCCACCGCGGTAGCGGCCACACCCATCAACGCCAGCTGGATCGACCACGCCATCGCCTGTTTACGCATGAGGATTCTCAAGAAGAAAGCAGGCCTCGAGGGCGGCCCAAACCCCCATTCACATTCCGTGAACGGACGGCGCGCATTTAACGCTCTTTTTACGTCTGCCGCCAGCGGGCAGCCTTCAGCAAGGTCCGGCATGATTGGCCATCGCCCACGCCCGGTCACCCCATGTCCCTTCGATCCTGCCTGCTGCTCTCCCTGTGCCTGCTCGGCCCGACCGCCCTGGCTGCCGAACCGGTCCTCGTCATCCACGGCGGGGCAGGGGTGCAGCGCAAGGACCTTTCCCCGGCCGAGGAAACGGCGGCGCGCGCGGCCCTGCGCCAAGCCCTGCTGCAGGGCCACCAGGCACTGGCGGCGGGGCGCCCGGCACTGGATGCGGTGACCGCCGCGATCACCGTGCTGGAAGACGACCCCACCTTCAACGCGGGGAAAGGCGCAGTCTTCACCCATGACGGTCGCAACGAGCTGGACGCCGCGCTGATGGACGGCGCCAGCCTCAAGGCCGGCGCCGTCGCCGGGGTGCAGCGCGTGCGCAATCCGATCCTGCTGGCCGAGGCGGTGATGCAGCATTCGCCGCACGTGATGATGGTGGGGCAGGGGGCGGAGGCCTTCGCCGCCAGCCAGGGCATGACCCTGGTCGACCCCTCCTATTTCCGCACCGAAAAGCGCTGGCAGCAGCTGCAGCGTGCGCTGAAGGAAGAAGCCAGCGGCCAGGCCCATGCCGACCTCGAAACCGCCCGCCACTTCGGCACCGTGGGCGCCGTGGCGCTCGACGCCAACGGCCACCTGGCAGCCGGCACCTCGACCGGTGGAATGACCAACAAGCGTTTCGGGCGCGTCGGCGACGCGCCGATCATCGGCGCCGGCACCTACGCCAACGCCACCTGTGCCGTATCGGGGACCGGCTGGGGCGAGTACTACATCCGTACCGCCGCCGCGCACGACATCTGCGCGCGCATGCAGTACCTGAAGCAGGGGCCCGAAGAGGCCGGTCGTGACGTGATCAACACGCGCATTCCCGCGCTGGGGGGCGACGGTGGCGCGATCGTGCTGTCCGCCGACGGGCGCGCGGCGACGCCGTTCAATACGCAGGGCATGTATCGCGGCTGGATCGGCACTGATGGCGTGCCGCACGTGGCCATCTTCGATGATGAAACGCTGCCGATGCCGGGCCAATGACCGCTGTCGGCGGGGCGATTGCAGATTCGTGTGAAAAAATTCAAAAAGGTTGTTGACAGAACCCGCATTCACCCCCAAAATTCACGGCTCTTCCACCCCACACCGAAAACGCTTCGGCGCCAGGGACAGGGAGGTAAGGAGGGATACCCAAGCGGCCAACGGGGGCAGACTGTAAATCTGCTGGCTTACGCCTTCGGTGGTTCGAATCCACCTCCCTCCACCAGTTTCATGCAGTTTCAGGTTGTGGCAAGCGCTTCCGATGCGGGAGTAGTTCAATGGTAGAACCTCAGCCTTCCAAGCTGATGGTGCGGGTTCGATCCCCGTCTCCCGCTCCATTGAATGAGTTTGAATATATTCAAATTCATGCCATAATTCAAAACTCGCTCACGTAGCTCAGTCGGTAGAGCACCTCCTTGGTAAGGAGGAGGTCGAAGGTTCGATTCCTTTCGTGAGCACCATCTCAGTGCCACCATTTCAGACGATTTCGAGATAAGCAGCCATGGCCAAGGGTAAGTTCGAGCGCACCAAGCCGCACGTCAACGTCGGCACCATCGGTCACGTCGACCACGGCAAGACCACGCTGACCGCCGCACTGACCAAGATCGGCGCCGAGCGCTTCGGTGGCGAATTCAAGGCGTATGACGCCATCGACGCCGCACCGGAAGAAAAGGCTCGTGGCATCACGATCTCGACCGCGCACGTCGAATACGAATCCGAAAAGCGCCACTACGCGCACGTCGATTGCCCGGGCCATGCTGACTACGTCAAGAACATGATCACCGGTGCCGCGCAGATGGACGGCGCGATCCTGGTCTGTTCGGCTGCTGACGGCCCGATGCCGCAGACCCGCGAGCACATCCTGCTGTCGCGCCAGGTCGGCGTGCCGTACATCGTCGTGTTCCTGAACAAGGCCGACATGGTGGACGACGCCGAGCTGCTGGAACTGGTCGAAATGGAAGTCCGCGAGCTGCTGAGCAAGTACGACTTCCCGGGCGACGACACCCCGATCATCTCGGGTTCGGCCCGTCTGGCGCTGGAAGGCGACCAGAGCGACATCGGCGTGCCGGCGATCCTGAAGCTGGTCGACGCCCTGGACACCTGGATCCCGGAGCCGGAGCGTGCGATCGACAAGCCGTTCCTGATGCCGGTGGAAGACGTGTTCTCGATCTCGGGCCGCGGCACCGTGGTGACCGGTCGTATCGAGCGCGGCGTGATCAAGGTCGGCGAAGAAATCGAAATCGTCGGTATCCGTCCGGTCCAGAAGACCACCGTGACCGGCGTGGAAATGTTCCGCAAGCTGCTTGACCAGGGTCAGGCAGGCGACAACGCCGGTCTGCTGCTGCGCGGCACCAAGCGTGACGACGTCGAGCGTGGCCAGGTCCTGGCCAAGCCGGGTTCGATCAAGCCGCACACCACCTTCGAAGGCGAAGTGTACGTGCTGTCGAAGGACGAAGGCGGCCGTCACACCCCGTTCTTCAACGGCTACCGCCCGCAGTTCTACTTCCGCACCACCGACATCACCGGCAAGGCCAACCTGCCGGAAGGCGTGGAAATGGTGATGCCGGGTGACAACGTCAAGATGACCGTCGAGCTGATCAACCCGGTCGCCATGGACGAAGGCCTGCGCTTCGCGATCCGCGAAGGCGGCCGTACCGTCGGCGCCGGCGTGGTCTCCAAGATCGTCGCGTAATCTGCAATACCGGCGGCAGCCCAGCGCTGCCGGTCTCGCGAACGGCGGGCCGGAAACCCCGGTCCGCCTTCGCTGTCTAAGGGAAGGTAGTTTTTCAGTACGCCAGTAGCTCAATTGGCAGAGCAGCGGTCTCCAAAACCGCAGGTTGGGGGTTCGAGTCCCTCCTGGCGTGCCACTTCTCCCTTCCAGCGGCCATGCCGCCTCAGCAGCCAGAGCCGGATGAACAGCAAGATCGAGCATTCCAAGGACACCTCCACCGGGGGTGACATCGTCAAGTACGTCGCCGCAGTGCTCCTGGCACTTGCGGGTCTTTTTGCTTGGTTCTGGTTTGGTACCCCCGAACATGCGGCCCAGAATGCCTGGTCCGGCCCCCTGCGTGGCCTGGGCGTGGCCGTCGGCCTGATCGCCGGCCTTGCCGTGTTCATGCTGACCTCCAAGGGCCGCGATACCCGCGAGTTCCTTTCCGAATCCCGCTTCGAGCTGCGCAAGGTAGTCTGGCCGACCCGCCAGGAAGCCATCCGCATGACCTGGGTAGTGATGGTCGTGGTGATCATCCTCAGCCTGCTTCTCGGCGGTTTCGACTTCGTGATTCAGAAAGCGATCCAGTGGTTCCTGGGTCGATAAGGAGAAACCTGTGAAGCGTTGGTATGTTGTTCACGCCTATTCAGGCTTCGAAAAAACCGTTGCCCAGACCCTGCGCGATCGCATCGTGCGCGATGAGAAGCAGGAACTGTTCGGCGACGTCCTCGTGCCGACCGAAGAAGTGGTCGAAATGCGTTCCGGCCAGAAGCGCCGTTCCGAGCGCAAGTTCTTCCCGGGCTACGTCCTGGTCCAGATCGAGACCCACGACGAAAACGGCATTCCGCGCATCGACAACGAAAGCTGGCACCTTGTGAAGGAGACTCCCAAGGTCATGGGCTTCATTGGTGGTACGGCGGATCGTCCGCTGCCGATCGCCGACAGCGAAGCCGAAGCCATCCTGAATCGCGTTCAGGAAGGTGTCGAGAAGCCGCGCCCCAAGGTGCTGTTCGAGCCGGGCCAGATGGTCCGTGTCACCGAAGGCCCGTTCAACGACTTCAATGGCGTGGTGGAAGAAGTCAACTACGAAAAGAGCCGCCTGCGCGTCTCGGTGCTGATCTTCGGTCGCGCCACCCCGGTCGAACTCGAGTTCGGCCAGGTCGAAAAGCAGGTCTGACCGCTCAACCGTAGAGCCGGGCGCTGCCCGGCCGGGCGCATTCACACGCCCGCCACAAAACCTGATATAGTGCGCGGCTTCCTGTCAGGAAGCTGGCAAAAACATGGGGCCGCCGCAAGGTGGCCTTCTGCATGAATTCAAAACGCGATGCCGGGACGCGACATTCCCGGTCCGATGGGGAGCCTGTGGTCGCAAGGCGCTAGCACCCGGAGAGTATTCACATGGCAAAGAAAGTAGTTGGTTACATCAAGCTGCAGGTGAAGGCCGGCCAGGCCAACCCCTCGCCGCCGGTCGGTCCTGCGCTGGGTCAGCGTGGCCTGAACATCATGGAATTCTGCAAGGCCTTCAATGCCGCCACGCAGAAGCTCGAGCCGGGTCTGCCGGTTCCGGTGATCATCACGGCCTATTCGGACCGTACCTTCACCTTCATCACCAAGAGCACCCCGGCCACCACCCTGCTCAAGAAGGCCGCTGGCATCTCCTCCGGCTCCAAGAAGCCGAACACCGACAAGGTGGGCAAGGTGACCCGCAAGCAGCTGGAAGAGATCGCCAAGGCGAAGGAACCGGATCTGACCGCCGCCGACCTGGACGCCGCCGTGCGTACCATCGCTGGTTCTGCCCGTTCCATGGGCCTTGTGGTAGAGGGTTAAGAAGATGGCACAGACCAAGCGTGAGAAGGCCATCAAGGCCGCCGTCGTCCCGGGCAAGGCTTACGCCTTCGAGGACGCGATCAAGATCCTGAAGACCGCCACCAAGGCCAAGTTCGTCGAGTCCTTCGACGTCGCCGTGCGCCTGGGCGTGGACGCCAAGAAGTCCGACCAGCAGGTGCGCGGTTCGACCGTGCTGCCGGCTGGTACCGGCAAGAGCGTCCGCGTTGCGGTGTTCGCCCCGGCCGGTGCCAAGGCTGACGAAGCCCTGGCCGCTGGCGCCGAAGCCGTCGGCATGGACGACCTGGCCGAGAAGATGCAGGCCGGCGACCTGAACTACGACGTCGTCATCGCGACCCCGGACGCCATGCGCGTCGTCGGTAAGCTGGGCACCGTGCTCGGCCCGCGCGGCCTGATGCCGAACCCGAAGGTCGGCACCGTGTCGGCCAACCCGGGCGAAGCGGTCAAGAACGCCAAGTCGGGTCAGGTCCGTTACCGCACCGACAAGGCCGGCATCATCCACTGCACCATCGGCAAGGCCGACTTCGCCGAAGACGCGCTGAAGTCGAACCTGCAGGCGCTGCTGCTGGACCTGATCAAGGCCAAGCCGGCTTCCTCGAAGGGCACCTACCTGCAGAAGGTTTCGGTCAGCTCGACGATGGGCCCGGGTGTCACCGTCGACCAGTCGTCGCTGACCCTGAAGTAATCGTTTCAAGCGGGTGCGTGGCTTCGGCCATGTGCCCGTGACATTTGAAGGCAATCCGAGCGGGTCCGTCCCGCGACGATAGCCGTCAAAGACCGCAGGGGTGGGGGCTGCATGCCGCCGCTTAATCGGTTCCCCCGGGAATCACCCTGCGTAGATGGTGCCCTTCTGGAGTTTTTCTGGTTTACGCACGTCTGGGTTTACCCAGGTTGGCCATCCAGGTCTAGAACGGCCCACCCTTGGAGCATCGTCCCGATGCTCCCGGCGTCCAGGAAGGATGCTGCCCAGGACCGCAAACGGCAGGAGCCGTAAGCGGAGTTCAATTGGAGGAGTGCAATGGCTCTCAATCTGTCCCAGAAGCAAGAAGTAGTCGCCGAGGTTGCGGAAGTCGCTGCCAAGGCTCACTCCTTGATTGCAGCACACTACGCCGGCACCACGGTCGCGCAGATCACCAAGATGCGCGAACAGGCCCGCAAGGAAGGCGTGTTCTTGAAGGTTGTCAAGAACACCCTGGCCGAGCGTGCGGTGAAGGGTACTGAATTCGAATCCGCAGCGGCCAAGTTCGTCGGTCCGATGCTGTTCGCGTTCTCGCTCGACGAGCCCGGCGCTGCCGGTCGCGTCATCAAGGAAGCTACCAAGAACAATGACAAGCTGCAGCCGCAGCTGGTCGTGATTGGTGGCGAAGTGTTCCCGGCAAGCCACGTCGACGTGCTGGCATCGCTGCCGACCCGTGATCAGGCCCTGGCCATGCTGGCCCGCGTCCTGACCGAGCCGGTCACGATGTTCGCCCGTGCCATCAAGGCCGTTGGCGAGAAGCAGGAAGGTGGCGCTGTCGCCGCCGAACCGGCCGCCGAAACCGCCTGAGTCGCTGTTTACGTGGTTCCTGACGGAACCTGAACCCAGAAAATCATTCAAAGGTATTCAAAATGTCCCTTACCACCGAACAGATCGTTGACGCCATCGCCAGCAAGTCGCTGATGGAAGTGATGGAACTGGTCAAGGCCATCGAAGAGAAGTTTGGCGTTTCCGCCGCTGCTCCGGTTGCCGTTGCCGCTGCCGGTCCGGCCGCTGCTGTTGAAGAGCAGACCGAATTCACCGTCAGCCTGAAGACCGCCGGCGACAAGAAGGTCGACGTCATCAAGGCCGTCCGCGCCATCACCGGCCTGGGCCTGAAGGAAGCCAAGGACCTCACCGAAGCCGGTGGCGTCCTGAAGGAAAGCGCTTCGAAGGAAGAAGCCGAGAAGATGAAGAAGGACCTGGAAGCTGTCGGCGCGACTGTCGAAGTCAAGTAAGCAGCTCCTTGCGTCGCCATCGAATCACGGCGATGCAGCCAAGGCTGGGGGCGTAAGCCCCCGGCCTTTGGTCGTTATTGCGCTGTGGCCGGATTGTTGTCCGATCCACGGCGGTTCCACCCGTAGCGCCGACCGTTGGTCGGACGCTTCACCGGCCCCAGGCCGGCGAGTTGGCAGTTGGAAGTAGCGGGAGAAGGCGTGCTGGTGCCGGCAATACCAGCGACTTCCAACTGACAATTTTCATGTTCCCTTCGGGCCGCGCCTCTTGGCGGGGCCCGCACAGCCAAGGTGAGACCCCATGACGTCATACTCGTTCACCGAAAAAAAGCGTATCCGCAAGGACTTCGGCAAGCAGCGCTCGATCCTCGAAGTGCCGTTCCTGCTCGCCATCCAGGTGGATTCCTATCGCGAGTTCCTGCAGGAAAACATCGATCCGGCCAAGCGCCGTGACCTGGGCCTGCACGCCGCACTGAAGTCGGTGTTCCCGATCGCCAGCTACAGCGGCAATGCCGCGCTGGAATACGTGGGTTACAAGCTGGGCGACCCGGTCTTCGACGAGCGCGAGTGCCGCCAGCGTGGCATGAGCTACGGCGCGCCGCTGCGCGTGACCGTGCGCCTGGTGATCTACGACCGCGAGTCGTCGACCAAGGCCATCAAGTACGTGAAGGAGCAGGAGGTCTACCTCGGCGAGATCCCGCTGATGACCGACAACGGCACCTTCATCGTCAACGGTACCGAGCGCGTCATCGTCTCGCAGCTGCACCGTTCGCCGGGCGTGTTCTTCGACCACGACCGTGGCAAGACCCACAGCTCGGGCAAGCTGCTGTACAGCGCCCGCATCATCCCGTACCGCGGCTCCTGGCTGGACTTCGAGTTCGACCCGAAGGACGCGCTGTTCACCCGTATCGACCGTCGCCGCAAGCTGCCGGTGTCGATCCTGCTGCGTGCGCTGGGCTACAGCAACGAAGAGATGCTGGCCGAGTTCTTCGAGATCAACACCTTCCACATCAATCCCGATGAAGGCGTGCAGCTCGAACTGGTCTCCGAGCGCCTGCGCGGCGAGACCCTGAACTTCGACCTGGCCGACGGCGACAAGGTCATCGTCGAAGCCGGCAAGCGCATCACCGCGCGCCACGTCAAGCAGTTGGAAGCCTCGGGCATTGCCGCCCTGGCCGTGCCGGACGATTACATCGTCGGCCGCATCCTGTCCCACGACGTGGTCGACGCGAGCACCGGCGAACTGCTGGCCCAGGCCAACGACGAAATCACCGACGAGCAGCTGCAGGCCTTCCGCAAGGCCGGCGTGGATGCCGTGGGCACCCTGTGGGTGAACGATCTGGATCGTGGCCCGTACCTGTCCAACACCCTGCGCATCGATCCGACCAAGACCCAGCTCGAAGCGCTGGTCGAAATCTATCGCATGATGCGTCCGGGCGAGCCGCCGACCAAGGACGCCGCGCAGAACCTGTTCCACAACCTGTTCTTCACCTTCGAGCGCTACGACCTGTCCACGGTCGGCCGCATGAAGTTCAACCGTCGTGTCGGCCGCAAGGAAGTCACCGGCGAAGCGGTGCTGTACGACCGCAAGTACTTCGGCGAGCGCAATGACGAAGAGTCCAAGCGCCTGGTCGCCGAGCACGGCGACAGCTCCGACATCCTGGACGTGATCAAGGTCCTGACCGAGATCCGCAACGGTCGCGGCGTGGTCGACGACATCGACCACCTGGGCAACCGTCGCGTGCGTTCGGTCGGCGAAATGGCCGAGAACGTGTTCCGCGTGGGCCTGGTCCGCGTCGAGCGCGCGGTCAAGGAGCGCCTGTCGATGGCCGAATCCGAAGGCCTGACCCCGCAGGAGCTGATCAACGCCAAGCCGGTCGCCGCTGCCATCAAGGAGTTCTTCGGCTCCTCGCAGCTGTCCCAGTTCATGGACCAGAACAACCCGCTGTCGGAAGTCACGCACAAGCGTCGCGTCTCGGCCCTGGGCCCGGGCGGCCTGACCCGTGAGCGCGCCGGCTTCGAAGTGCGCGACGTGCACCCGACCCATTACGGCCGCGTCTGCACCATCGAAACCCCGGAAGGCCCGAACATCGGCCTGATCAACTCGCTGGCCGTGTACGCCCGCACCAACCAGTACGGCTTCCTTGAAACCCCGTACCGCAAGGTGCACGACGGCGTGGTCTCCGACGAGATCGAGTTCCTGTCGGCCATCGAAGAAAACGAATACGTCATCGCCCAGGCCAACGCCCTCACGGACGCCAAGAACACGCTCACCGAGCAGTTCGTGCCGTGCCGGTTCCAGGGTGAGTCGCTGCTGAAGCCGCCGGCGGAAGTCCACTTCATGGACGTCTCGCCGATGCAGACCGTGTCGATCGCGGCCGCGCTGGTTCCGTTCCTGGAACACGATGACGCCAACCGTGCACTGATGGGCGCCAACATGCAGCGCCAGGCCGTGCCGACCCTGCGCGCGCAGAAGCCGCTGGTGGGTACCGGCATCGAACGCGCCGTGGCCCGTGACTCGGGTGTGACCGTGAACGCGCGTCGTGGCGGCGAGATCGTGCAGATCGACGCCGGCCGCATCGTGGTCAAGGTCAATGAAGTGGAGATCACCGACGCGACGGACGCGGGCGTGGATATCTACAACCTGATCAAGTACACCCGCTCCAACCAGAACACCTGCATCAACCAGCGGCCGCTGGTGGAAGTGGGTGACGTGATCGCGCGCGGCGACGTGCTGGCTGACGGCCCGTCCACCGACATCGGTGAGCTGGCCCTGGGCCAGAACATGCTGATCGCCTTCATGCCGTGGAACGGCTACAACTTCGAAGACTCCATCCTGCTCTCCGAGCGCGTGGTGGAAGAGGATCGTTACACCACGATCCACATCGAAGAGCTGACCTGCGTCGCGCGTGACACCAAGCTGGGGCCGGAGGAAATCTCCGCCGACATCCCGAACGTGTCCGAGCAGGCGCTGAACCGCCTGGACGAGTCCGGCGTGGTGTACATCGGTGCCGAAGTGCGCGCCGGCGACATCATGGTCGGCAAGGTCACCCCGAAGGGCGAAAGCCAGCTGACCCCGGAAGAGAAGCTGCTGCGGGCGATCTTCGGCGAGAAGGCGTCCGACGTTAAGGACAGCTCGCTGCGCGTGCCGCCGGGCATGGACGGCACCGTCATCGACGTGCAGGTCTTCACCCGCGACGGCATCGAGAAGGACAAGCGTGCGCGCCAGATCGAGGAAAGCGAGATCAAGCGCGTCAAGAAGGACTTCGACGACCAGTTCCGCATCCTGGAAGGTGCGATCTACGCCCGTCTGCGTTCGCAGATCGTGGGCAAGGTCGCCAACGGCGGTGCCGGCCTGAAGAAGGGCGACACCATCAGCGACGCCTACCTGGACGGCCTGAAGAAGGCCGACTGGTTCGCGCTGCGCATGAAGGACGAAGACGCCTCCGAAGCCATCGAACGCGCCCAGAAGCAGATCCAGGCGCATGAGAAGGAATTCGAGCGTCGCTTCGCCGACAAGCGCGGCAAGATCACCGCGGGCGACGACCTTGCCCCGGGCGTGCTGAAGATGGTCAAGGTGTTCCTGGCCGTGAAGCGCCGCATCCAGCCGGGCGACAAGATGGCAGGCCGCCACGGCAACAAGGGTGTGGTCTCCAACGTGGTGCCGGTCGAGGACATGCCGTACATGGCCTCGGGCGAGACCGTGGACATCGTGCTGAACCCGCTGGGCGTGCCGTCGCGCATGAACATCGGCCAGATCCTGGAAGTGCACCTGGGCTGGGCCGCCAAGGGCCTGGGCCGAAAGATCCAGGGCATGCTCGAAGCACAGGCCGCGATCAACGACCTGCGCAGGTTCCTGGACGAGGTGTACAACCACGACAAGACCCAGCACGCCAACCACGTCGACCTGACCCAGTTCAGCGACGAGGAGCTGCTGCGCCTGGCCGGCAACCTCACCGACGGCGTGCCGATGGCCACCCCGGTGTTCGACGGTGCCACCGAAGCTGAAATCAAGCACATGCTTGCCCTGGCTGACCTGCCGCTCAGCGGCCAGACCCAGCTGTATGACGGTCGTACCGGTGAGGCATTCGATCGCCACACCACCGTGGGCTACATGCACTACCTGAAGCTGAACCACCTGGTCGACGACAAGATGCACGCCCGTTCGACCGGTCCGTACTCGCTCGTCACCCAGCAGCCGCTGGGCGGCAAGGCGCAGTTCGGCGGCCAGCGCTTCGGTGAAATGGAAGTCTGGGCGCTGGAAGCCTACGGCGCGGCCTACACCCTGCAGGAAATGCTGACGGTGAAGTCCGATGACGTGCAGGGCCGCAACCAGATGTACAAGAACATCGTCGACGGTGAGCACGAGATGGTCGCGGGCATGCCGGAATCCTTCAACGTGCTCGTGAAGGAAATCCGCTCGCTGGCCATCAACATGGAACTGGAAGACAACTGATCGTGCAGGCGCGGCTGCCCCGGCAGCCGCGCCGCCGGATGTGACCTGACAGCCCCATCGACAAGATTTCCTCCTTTCGGAGAAACACCATGAAAGACCTGCTCAACCTCTTCAACCAGCAGCGCCAGACGCTGGACTTCGACGCGATCAAGATCGCGCTGGCTTCGCCGGACCTGATCCGTTCGTGGTCCTTCGGCGAAGTGAAGAAGCCGGAAACCATCAACTACCGTACCTTCAAGCCGGAGCGTGACGGCCTGTTCTGCGCCGCCATCTTCGGGCCGGTCAAGGACTACGAGTGCCTGTGCGGCAAGTACAAGCGCATGAAGCACCGCGGCGTGGTCTGCGAGAAGTGCGGCACCGAAGTGACCCTGGCCAAGGTGCGCCGCGAGCGCATGGGCCACATCGACCTGGCCTCGCCGGTCGCGCACATCTGGTTCCTCAAGTCGCTGCCGTCGCGCATCGGCCTGATGCTGGACATGACCCTGCGTGACATCGAGCGCGTGCTGTACTTCGAAGCCTACGTGGTGACCGAGCCGGGCCTGACCGCCCTGGAGCGCCGCCAGCTGCTGACCGAAGAACAGTTCCTGCAGGCGCGCCAGGAGCACGGCGACGACTTCGACGCCGCCATGGGCGCCGAGGCCGTGTACGAGCTGCTGCGCACCATCGACCTGCAGTCGGAAATGACCCGCCTGCGCGAGGAAATCGCCAGCACCGGTTCGGAAACCAAGCTCAAGCGCCTCACCAAGCGCATCAAGCTGGTCGAAGCCTTCCTGGAATCGGGCAACCGTCCGGAGTGGATGGTCATGACCGTGCTGCCGGTGCTGCCGCCGGACCTGCGTCCGCTGGTGCCGCTGGACGGTGGCCGCTTCGCGACCTCCGACCTGAACGACCTGTACCGCCGCGTCATCAACCGCAACAACCGCCTGCGCCGCCTGCTCGAGCTGAACGCGCCGGACATCATCGTGCGCAATGAAAAGCGCATGCTGCAGGAATCGGTCGATGCGCTGCTGGACAACGGCCGTCGTGGCCGTGCCATCACCGGCACCAACAAGCGCCCGCTGAAGTCGCTGGCCGACATGATCAAGGGCAAGCAGGGTCGCTTCCGCCAGAACCTGCTGGGCAAGCGCGTGGACTACTCGGGCCGTTCGGTCATCGTGGTCGGTCCGTACCTGCGCCTGCACCAGTGCGGCCTGCCGAAGAAGATGGCGCTGGAGCTGTTCAAGCCGTTCGTGTTCGCCAAGCTGCAGCGTCGTGGCCTGGCCACCACCATCAAGGCCGCCAAGAAGCTGGTCGAGCGCGAAGAAGCCGAAGTCTGGGACATCCTGGAAGAGGTCATCCGCGAGCATCCGGTGATGCTGAACCGTGCGCCGACCCTGCACCGCCTGGGCATCCAGGCGTTCGAGCCGGTGCTGATCGAAGGCAAGGCGATCCAGCTGCATCCGCTGGTCTGTACTGCGTTCAACGCCGACTTCGACGGTGACCAGATGGCCGTCCACGTGCCGCTCTCGCTGGAAGCCCAGCTGGAAGCGCGTGCGCTGATGATGTCCACCAACAACATCCTGTCGCCGGCAAACGGCGAGCCGATCATCGTGCCGTCGCAGGACGTGGTGCTGGGTCTGTACTACATGACCCGCGCCCTGGAAAACAAGAAGGGCGAGGGCATGGCGTTCGCCAACATCGCCGAAGTGAAGCGTGCCTACGACAACCGCGTGGTGGAACTGCACGCCAAGGTCAAGGTCCGCATCACCGAAGTGGTGACCGACGAGAACGGTGAAAAGCAGAAGAAGGCCTCGATCGTGGACACCACGATCGGTCGCGCCCTGCTGGCCGAAATCCTGCCGGAAGGCCTGCCGTTCGCACTGGCCAACACCGAGCTGACCAAGAAGAACATCAGCCGCCTGATCAACTCCAGCTACCGCCAGCTGGGCTTGAAGGACACCGTGGTGTTCGCCGACAAGCTGATGTACACCGGCTTCGCCTACGCAACCCGCGCCGGCGTGTCGATCGGCATCGACGACATGCTGATCCCGGACGAGAAGCGCGGCATCCTCACCGAGGCCGAAGCCGAAGTGCTGGAAATCCAGGAGCAGTACCAGTCGGGCCTGGTCACCGCCGGTGAGCGCTACAACAAGGTGGTCGACATCTGGTCGCGTACCAATGAACGCATCGCCAAGGCGATGATGGACACCATCGGTACCGAGAAGGTGGTCAACGCCAAGGGCGAAACCATCGACCAGAAGTCGATGAACTCGCTGTACATCATGGCCGACTCCGGTGCGCGTGGTTCGCAGGCGCAGATCCGCCAGCTGGCCGGCATGCGTGGCCTGATGGCGCGTCCGGATGGCTCGATCATCGAAACGCCCATCAAGGCGAACTTCCGTGAAGGCCTGAACGTGCAGGAGTACTTCAACTCCACCCACGGTGCCCGTAAGGGTCTGGCCGATACCGCGCTGAAGACCGCGAACTCGGGTTACCTGACCCGTCGCCTGGTCGACGTCGCGCAGGACGTGGTCATCACCGAAGTGGATTGCGGTACCACCGAAGGCCTGACCATGACCCCGATCGTGGAAGGCGGCGACGTCGTGGAGCCGTTGAAGGACCGCGTGCTGGGTCGTGTCGTGGCCGAGGACGTGTTCCTGCCGGGCAACGACGAAGATCCGATCGTGACCCGCAACACCCTGCTCGACGAAGCCTGGGTCGCCAAGCTCGAAGACGCCGGTGTGCAGAGCATCAAGGTGCGTTCGACCATCAGCTGCGAATCCGCCTTCGGCGTGTGCGCCAACTGCTACGGTCGCGACCTGGCTCGTGGCCACCTGGTCAACATCGGTGAAGCGGTCGGCGTCATCGCCGCGCAGTCGATCGGTGAGCCGGGTACCCAGCTGACCATGCGTACGTTCCACATCGGTGGTGCGGCATCGCGTGCGGCAGCCGTGGACAACATCACGGTCAAGACCACCGGTTCGGTGAAGTTCAACAACCTGAAGTCGGTCGAACACGCCAACGGTTCGCTGGTCGCGGTCTCGCGCTCGGGTGAAATCTCGGTGCTCGACGCGCACGGCCGTGAGCGCGAGCGCTACAAGCTGCCGTACGGCTCGATGATCGCGTCCAAGGACGGCGATGCGGTCAAGGCTGGCCAGACCGTGGCCAACTGGGATCCGCATAACCACCCGATCGTTTCGGAAGTGGCCGGTTTCATCCGCTTCATCGACTTCATCGACGGCGTCACCGTCATCGAGAAGACCGACGAACTGACCGGCCTGGCGTCGCGTGAAATCACCGACCCGAAGCGTCGTGGTTCGCAGGCCAAGGAGCTGCGCCCGATCGTGCGTATCGTGGATGCCAAGGGCAACGACCTGACCATCCCGAACACCGACCTGCCGGCCCAGTACCTGCTGCCGCCGCGCTCCATCGTCAACCTGCAGGACGGCGCCGCCGTCGGCGTGGGCGACGTGGTCGCCAAGATCCCGCAGGAAGCGTCCAAGACCCGTGACATCACCGGTGGTCTGCCGCGCGTGGCCGATCTGTTCGAAGCGCGCAAGCCGAAGGATCCGGCGATCCTGGCCGAGCGTTCGGGCATCATCAGCTTCGGCAAGGACACCAAGGGCAAGCAGCGCCTGATCATCAAGGACACCGATGGTTCGGAGCACGAAGAGCTGATCCCGAAGTACCGCCAGGTGATCGTGTTCGAAGGCGAGCACGTGACCAAGGGCGAAACCATCGTGGACGGCGAGCCGAGCCCGCAGGACATCCTGCGCCTGCTGGGTGTCGAGCCGCTGGCGGCCTACCTGGTCAAGGAAATCCAGGACGTGTACCGCCTGCAGGGCGTGAAGATCAACGACAAGCACATTGAAGTGATCACCCGCCAGATGCTGCGCAAGGTCGAGATCACCGACCAGGGCAGCAGCAAGTTCCTGAATGGCGAGCAGGCCGAGCGCCAGCGCGTCATCGAGGAAAATGCGCGCCTGACCACCCGCAACGAGCTGATCGCCCGTTTCGATCCGGTCCTGCTGGGCATCACCAAGGCGTCGCTGGCGACCGAGTCGTTCATCTCGGCCGCGTCGTTCCAGGAAACCACCCGCGTGCTGACCGAAGCGGCCGTTCGTGGCACCTCGGACAACCTGCGTGGCCTGAAGGAAAACGTCATCGTCGGCCGTCTGATCCCGGCCGGTACCGGCCTGGCCTACCACGCCAACCGTCGTCGCAACGCCTCCGGGCTGACCGAGTCGGAAATGCAGACCCTGGCCGGCACCCCGGTCGTGGCTGAAGTGGCGGCCGTGGAAGCGACCCCGGAAGCCGACACCGAAGAATGAGAGCCGTAGAGCCGGGCTTTGCCCGGCTGCTGCAACCGGGCTCGGCCCGGTCGCTCTTCGCGGCACCCTTGCCCCGGGTCATGCACCCGGGGCAGGGCACCGCACCCGGCAGCGGTGGCGTTCCCGTCACCAATGCTGTAGGATGCCCGCCGGTCCTTACCAGGACTGGTAGACAACCTGAACGGGGGGCAAGGAGAAGGCGCCCCAGTAACGGCCCGGGATCAGGGCTGGCCTTCCGTGCGCGCGGTTGACCGCGTTTTCGGAGGGTTGCTACAATCGTCTGTCTCAGCAGGCCGGTTTTCAGGCCTGCTCGCACATTTCCGCATTCATGGCCGTTTTTCCCTCGGCCTCTCTCAGAAGAACTTACTGATGGCGACGATCAATCAGCTTGTCCGCAAGCCGCGGCAGGCAACCACTTACAAGAGCGCCTCCCCGGCTCTTGAAAAGTGCCCGCAGCGCCGCGGCGTCTGCACCCGTGTGTACACCACCACCCCGAAGAAGCCGAACTCGGCCCTCCGCAAGGTTGCCAAGGTCCGCCTGACCAACCAGGAAGAGGTCATCAGCTACATCGGTGGCGAAGGCCACAACCTGCAGGAGCACTCCGTGGTCCTGATCCGCGGCGGTCGCGTCAAGGACCTGCCGGGTGTGCGTTACCACACCGTTCGTGGTTCGCTGGACGCCTCCGGCGTTGCCAAGCGTCGCCAGGGCCGTTCCAAGTACGGCGCCAAGCGTCCGAAGAGCTAAGGGAAAGTACACATGTCTCGTAAAGGTAATACGCCGCAGCGCTCTGTCCTGCCGGATCCGAAGCACGGAAGTGAAACCATCGCGCGCTTCATCAACATGGTGATGCTGAGCGGCAAGAAGTCGGTCGCTGAAAAAATCGTCTATGGCGCCATGGACGTGATCAGCGAAAAGAACCCGAACTCCATCGAGCTGGTGCAGAAGGCTCTGGACAACGTGGCTCCGTCGGTCGAAGTGAAGTCCCGCCGCGTCGGCGGTGCGACCTACCAGGTGCCGGTCGAAGTGCGTTCGTCGCGCAAGATGGCCCTGGCCATGCGCTGGCTGATCGACTCGGCCCGCAAGCGTGGTGAGAACACCATGCCGAAGAAGCTGGCTGCAGAACTGCTGGATGCCTCGGAAAACCGTGGCGGCGCCATCAAGAAGCGCGAAGAAACCCACCGCATGGCCGAAGCCAACAAGGCATTCGCGCACTACCGCTGGTGAGTTTGACGGCCTTGCAAAACAGGCACGGCAGCACCATCTAGGTGCTGCCTCGCGGCACCTGGGGTGCCGCGCCAATCCGAAGGCCGCCGAAAGGCGGCGTTCGGCCATCCGAATTCCAAGAAATTGAGAGGCTCCCGTGGCCCGCACCACTCCCATCGAGCGTTACCGCAACTTCGGCATCATGGCCCACATCGATGCCGGCAAGACCACCACGTCCGAGCGCATCCTGTTCTACACCGGCAAGAGCCACAAGATCGGTGAAGTGCACGACGGCGCCGCCACCATGGACTGGATGGAGCAGGAGCAGGAGCGTGGCATCACGATCCAGTCCGCCGCGACCACCGCGTTCTGGAAGGGCATGGACAAGTCCCTGCCGGAGCACCGCTTCAACATCATCGACACCCCCGGGCACGTCGACTTCACCATCGAAGTGGAGCGCTCGCTGCGCGTGCTCGACGGTGCGGTGTTCGTGCTGTGCGCCGTCGGTGGCGTGCAGCCGCAGTCCGAAACCGTGTGGCGCCAGGCCAACCGGTACAAGGTGCCGCGTATCGCCTTCGTCAACAAGATGGACCGTACCGGTGCCAACTTCAGCAAGGTCGTGGGCCAGCTGAAGGCCAAGCTGGGCGCCGTCGCCGTGCCGATGCAGCTGCCGATCGGCGCTGAAGAAGGCTTCAAGGGCGTGGTCGACCTGCTCAAGATGAAGGCCATCCATTGGGATGAAGCCTCGCAGGGCATGAAGTTCGAGTACCTGGACATCCCGGCGGACCTGCAGGCCGAGGCTGAAGAAGCCCGCACCTACATGATCGAAGCCGCGGCTGAAGCCAGCGAAGAGCTGATGGAGAAGTACCTGGGTGGCGAAGAGCTGACCGAAGACGAAATCGTCTCGGCCCTGCGCGCGCGCACCCTGGCGACCGACATCGTGCCGATGTACTGCGGCTCGGCGTTCAAGAACAAGGGCGTGCAGGCCATGCTGGACGGCGTGGTGCAGCTGCTGCCGTCGCCGATCGACGTGCCGGACGTGACCGGTACCGACGTCGATGACGAAAGCATCGAGATGAGCCGCAAGTCCGACGACAAGGCTCCGTTCTCGTCGCTGGCCTTCAAGATCATCACCGACCCGTTCGTGGGCGCGCTGACCTTCTTCCGCGTGTACTCGGGCACCCTGAATGCCGGCGACCAGGTGCTGAACTCGGTCAAGGGCAAGAAGGAGCGCATCGGTCGCATCCTGCAGATGCACTCCAACGATCGCGAAGAGATCAAGGAAGTGCTGGCCGGCGACATCGCCGCGGCCGTGGGCCTGAAGGACACCACCACCGGCGACACCCTGTGCGCGCTGGACAACCCGATCATCCTGGAGCGCATGGTGTTCCCGGAGCCGGTCATCTCGATGGCCGTCGAACCGAAGACCAAGTCCGACCAGGAAAAGATGGGCCTGGCCCTCGGCCGCCTGGCGCAGGAAGATCCGTCGTTCCGCGTCAAGACCGACGAAGAATCCGGCCAGACCATCATCTCGGGCATGGGCGAGCTGCACCTGGACATCATCGTCGACCGCATGAAGCGCGAGTTCAACGTTGAAGCCAACGTCGGCAAGCCGCAGGTGGCCTACCGTGAAACCATCCAGCTGGCCGACGTCAAGTCGGACTACAAGCACGCCAAGCAGTCCGGTGGTAAGGGTCAGTACGGTCACGTCGTGATAGAGCTGTCGCCGATCACCGCTGAAGACCGTGCCGACCCGAAGATCGCCCCGAACATCAAGGACGACTTCCTGTTCATCAACGACATCACCGGTGGTGTGATTCCGAAGGAATTCATCCCGTCGATCGAAAAGGGCCTGCGCGAAACCATCACCAGCGGTCCGCTGGCTGGCTTCCCGGTCGTGGACGTGAAGGTGAAGCTGGTGTTCGGCTCGTACCATGACGTCGACTCCTCGGAAATGGCGTTCAAGCTCGCCTCCTCGATGGCCTTCAAGCAGGGCTTCTCGAAGGCCCGCCCGGTCCTGCTGGAGCCGATCATGAAGGTCGAGATCGTGACCCCGGAGGATTACCAGGGTGACGTGATGGGCGACGTGAGCCGTCGTCGTGGCGTGCTGCAGGGTTCGAGCACCACCGGTGACGGTTCGGCCAGCATCATCAACGCGATGATCCCGCTGGGCGAAATGTTCGGTTACGCCACCTCGCTGCGTTCGCAGACCCAGGGTCGCGCAACGTTCACGATGGAATTCGACCACTACGAGCCGGCGCCGAGCAACATTGCCGACACCGTGATCAAGAAGGCCTGAGCGTAAGCTCGGGTCTTCCCCTCCTCTCTTTCAAATTCAAGGGTTACAACAATGGCAAAGGGTAAGTTCGAACGCACCAAGCCGCACGTCAACGTCGGCACCATCGGTCACGTCGACCATGGCAAGACCACGCTGACCGCCGCACTCACCAAGATCGGCGCCGAGCGCTTCGGTGGCGAATTCAAGGCGTATGACGCCATCGACGCCGCACCGGAAGAAAAGGCTCGTGGCATCACGATCTCGACCGCGCACGTCGAATACGAATCCGAAAAGCGCCACTACGCGCACGTCGATTGCCCGGGCCATGCTGACTACGTCAAGAACATGATCACCGGTGCCGCGCAGATGGACGGCGCGATCCTGGTCTGTTCGGCTGCTGACGGCCCGATGCCGCAGACCCGCGAGCACATCCTGCTGTCGCGCCAGGTCGGCGTGCCGTACATCGTCGTGTTCCTGAACAAGGCCGACATGGTGGACGACGCCGAGCTGCTGGAACTGGTCGAAATGGAAGTCCGCGAGCTGCTGAGCAAGTACGACTTCCCGGGCGACGACACCCCGATCATCTCGGGTTCGGCCCGTCTGGCGCTGGAAGGCGACCAGAGCGACATCGGCGTGCCGGCGATCCTGAAGCTGGTCGACGCCCTGGACACCTGGATCCCGGAGCCGGAGCGTGCGATCGACAAGCCGTTCCTGATGCCGGTGGAAGACGTGTTCTCGATCTCGGGCCGCGGCACCGTGGTGACCGGTCGTATCGAGCGCGGCGTGATCAAGGTCGGCGAAGAAATCGAAATCGTCGGTATCCGTCCGGTCCAGAAGACCACCGTGACCGGCGTGGAAATGTTCCGCAAGCTGCTTGACCAGGGTCAGGCAGGCGACAACGCCGGTCTGCTGCTGCGCGGCACCAAGCGTGACGACGTCGAGCGTGGCCAGGTCCTGGCCAAGCCGGGTTCGATCAAGCCGCACACCACCTTCGAAGGCGAAGTGTACGTGCTGTCGAAGGACGAAGGCGGCCGTCACACCCCGTTCTTCAACGGCTACCGCCCGCAGTTCTACTTCCGCACCACCGACATCACCGGCAAGGCCAACCTGCCGGAAGGCGTGGAAATGGTGATGCCGGGTGACAACGTCAAGATGACCGTCGAGCTGATCAACCCGGTCGCCATGGACGAAGGCCTGCGCTTCGCGATCCGCGAAGGCGGCCGTACCGTCGGCGCCGGCGTGGTCTCCAAGATCGTCGCGTAATCTGCTAGAATCTGCGCCCCGATGTTGCCTGGGTAGGGCATCGGGGCGTATCAAAACGGGAAAAGAGGCGCAGGACGCACCTCGTGTTCCCCAGGCCAGGAAGGGTCGCGCCATTCAGGCATGTCAACAGGACCCCTGTTGACCGCTGTGTTGCATGCGCGCTATACTTTTTGTCTGGGCAGATCGGGAGACCGGTCTGCCTCGATTTTTGAGGTCTACGGAAAGATCTTGTCGCCGCGCAGGAATGCGCGGCGTCCGCATTCAGGATATTCATGGGACAAGGCAACCCAGAGGCCTTGTCCGTCGCTCTTTTAACGAAGGAACCCACCGTCATGGCGGACCAAAAGATCCGGATTCGGTTGAAGGCGTTCGATCATCGTTTGATCGACCGTTCGGCCAGCGAGATCGTAGAAACGGCAAAGCGGACCGGCGCGCAAGTGCGTGGCCCGATCCCGCTGCCGACCAAGATCGAGCGTTACACCATTCTCGTTTCCCCGCACGTCGACAAGGACGCGCGTGACCAGTACGAGACCCGCACGCACAAGCGCGTGCTCGATATCGTCGACCCCAACGACAAGACCGTGGACGCGCTGATGAAGCTCGAACTGGCTGCCGGCGTCGACGTTCAGATCAAGCTGACCTGAGGACTACGACCATGACGAAGAAATATTCGTTGGGCTTCGTGGGCCGCAAGGCTGGCATGAGCCGCGTGTTCACCGAAGATGGCCGCGCCATCCCGGTGACCCTGATTGAAGCAACCCCGAACCGCATCGCGCAGATCAAGACCGTCGAAGCCGACGGCTACAGCGCCGTGCAGGTGACCGTCGGCGCGCGTCGCGCTGCCCTGGTCAACAAGCCGGAAGCCGGCCACTTCGCCAAGGCGAAGGTGGAAGCGGGTCGTGGCCTGTGGGAATTCCGCGTTGAAGACGCGCAGCTCGGCGATTTCGCCGTTGGCGGCGAAGTCAAGGCGGACATCTTCGAAGTTGGCCAGAAGGTCGACGTCCAGGGTGTCACCAAGGGTAAGGGCTTCCAGGGCACCATCAAGCGCTACAACTTCCGTATGGGCGATGCAACCCACGGTAACTCGCTGTCGCATCGCGCGCCGGGTTCGCTGGGCCAGCGCCAGACCCCGGGTCGCGTTTTCCCGGGCAAGAAGATGTCGGGCCACATGGGTGCCGTGCAGCAGAGCACGCAGAACCTGGAAGTTGTCAAGGTCGACGTCGAGCGCGGTCTGATCGCGATTCGTGGCGCCGTGCCTGGCGCTGCGGGTGGTGACGTGATCGTGCGTCCGGCTAGCAAGGCATAAGGAGAGATGACGATGGAACTCGTTATCACGGGTAGCAACAACAAGGTCTCGGTCTCCGATGCCGTGTTCGGTCGCGATTTCAGCGAAGATCTGGTCCACCAGGTCGTCGTCGCCTATCGCAACGCCGGTCGCGCCGGCACCAAGGCACAGAAGACTCGCTCTGAAGTGGCTGGTACCACCAAGAAGTCGAAGAAGCAGAAGGGCGGCGGTGCGCGTCATGGCGCGCTGACGGCTCCGATCTTCGTCGGCGGCGGTGTCACCTTCGCGGCCAAGCCGCGCAGCTTCGAGCAGAAGGTCAACCGCAAGCAGTACCGTGCCGCCATGTGCGCGATCCTGTCCGAGCTGAACCGCCAGGGCCGCCTGACCATCGTGGAGTCCTTCGACGTCGAAGCGACCAGCACGAAGGGTCTGATCGCCAAGCTGGCCGGCCTGGAAGTGGGCAAGCGTCCGCTGATCGTCACCGAGGAAGCCTCCGAGCACCTGTACCTGTCGGCGCGCAACGTTCCCTACGTGGAAGTGCGTGACGTGCAGGGCCTGGACCCGGTGTCGCTGGTCGGTGCCGACACGGTCGTCATCACCGCGGATGCGGTCAAGAAGGTCGAGGAGTGGCTGGCATGAACAGCAACGAAAAAGTCTTCAGCGTGCTGCGTGCCCCGCGAGTCTCCGAAAAGACCGCGCGCCTGCAGGAACATTCCAACCAGTATGTCTTCGAGATCTCGAACGAAGCCACCAAGGCCGATGTAAAGGCCGCGGTCGAGCAGCTGTTCGACGTCAAGGTCGAAGCGGTCAACGTGCTGAACGTGAAGGGCAAGAACAAGTCCTTCCGTAACCGCAACGGCCGCCGCGGCGATTGGCGCAAGGCATACGTGCGTCTCGCCGATGGCCAGTCCATCGATGTAACGGCCAAGGCCTGAGGTACATCCCATGCCATTGATGAAATTCAAGCCCACTTCCCCCGGCCGCCGTTCGGCCGTGCGCGTGGTTACGCCCGATCTGCACAAGGGCGCACCGCACGCAGCGTTGCTGGAGCCGAAGAGCAATTCCGGTGGTCGTAACCACCACGGTCGCATCACCACCCGTCACGTGGGCGGTGGTCACAAGCAGCATTACCGTCTGATCGACTTCAAGCGCAACAAGGAAGGCATTCCGGCGCGCGTGGAACGCATCGAATACGATCCGAACCGCACCGCCCATATCGCCCTGCTGTGCTACGTCGACGGCGAACGCCGCTACATCATCGCACCGAAGGGCCTGAAGGCCGGTGACCAGGTGATCGCGGGTTCGGATGCGCCGATCAAGGCCGGTAACACCCTGCCGCTGCGTAACATCCCGGTCGGTACCACTGTCCACGGCATCGAACTGAAGCCGGGCAAGGGTGCCCAGATCGCGCGTGCCGCCGGCGCTGCCGTGCAGCTCGTCGCTCGCGAAGGCCAGTTCGCCACCCTGCGCCTGCGCTCGGGTGAAATGCGCAAGGTCCCCGTCGAGTGCCGCGCCACCATCGGTGAAGTCGGTAACGACGAGCACAACCTGGAAAAGCTGGGCAAGGCTGGCGCCAAGCGCTGGCGCGGTGTCCGCCCGACCGTTCGTGGTGCTGCCATGAACCCGGTTGACCACCCGCACGGTGGTGGTGAGGCGAAGGCCGGCCAGGGTAACCCGCATCCGGTCACCCCGTGGGGTGTCCCGACCAAGGGCTACAAGACGCGCAAGAACAAGCGCACCCAGCAATTCATCGTCCGCGATCGTAGGGGCTAATCGACCATGGCACGTTCACTCAAGAAGGGCCCGTTCGTCGATCACCACCTCGTCAAGAAGGTGGAGGCCGCTGCGGGTAGCAAGAAGCCGATCAAGACCTGGTCGCGCCGTTCGATGATCCTGCCGGAAATGGTAGGCATCACCATCGCCGTTCATAACGGTAAGAACCACGTTCCGGTGCTCGTCAACGAGAACATGGTCGGCCACAAGCTCGGCGAATTTGCCATCACCCGGACCTTCAAGGGTCACGGTGGTGACAAGAAGTCGGGCAAGTAAGGAGAGATGACAATGGAAGCGAAAGCAATCCTGCGCTCCGCGCGCATCTCTGCGCAGAAAGCCCGCCTGGTCGCTGACCAGGTGCGCGGCCTGCCGGCCGAGCGTGCGGTCAACCTGCTGAAGTTCTCGGACAAGAAGGCTGCCCACCTGATCAAGAAGGTGGTGGAGTCGGCTATTGCCAATGCCGAGAACAACCAGGGCGCCGACGTCGACGAGCTGAAGGTTCAGACCATCATGGTTGATGAAGGTCCGACCCTGAAGCGTTTCATGGCGCGGGCGAAAGGCCGCGGCACCCGCATCCTCAAGCGCACCAGCCACATCACTGTGGTTGTGGGCGCCGGCAAGTAAGCGGAAAGGAAAACACCATGGGTCATAAAGTTCATCCGATTGGTATCCGCCTCGGCATTTCCAAGGACTGGAACTCCAAGTGGTACGCCAACAAGGCCGAGTTCGCTGGTTACCTGGCGGCCGACCTGAAGGTGCGGGACATGCTGCGCAAGAAGCTCGCGCAGGCCGGCATCAGCAAGATCCTCATCGAGCGTCCGGCCAAGACCGCCCGCGTGACGATCCACACCGCCCGTCCGGGCGTGGTGATCGGCAAGCGTGGCGAGGACATCGAGAAGCTGCGCAAGGAAGTGAGCGAAATGATGGGCGTCCCGGCGCACATCAACGTCACCGAAGTGCGCAAGCCCGAGCTGGACGCACAGCTGGTTGCCGAGTCGATCGCGCAGCAGCTGGAGCGTCGCATCATGTTCCGCCGCGCCATGAAGCGCTCGGTCGGCAACGCGATGCGCCTCGGTGCCCTGGGCATCAAGGTCAACGTCGGTGGCCGCTTGAACGGTGCTGAAATCGCCCGTTCGGAGTGGTACCGCGAAGGCCGCGTGCCGCTGCACACGCTGCGTGCCGACATCGACTATGGCTTCGCTGAAGCCAAGACGACCTACGGCATCATCGGCATCAAGGTCTGGATCTACAAGGGCGAGGTTTTCGATTTCTCCCAGGTTGGCCAGGAAAAGCAGGACGACACCCCGTCGCGCAACGATCGTAACGATCGCGGCGACCGCGGTGACCGTCAGCGCCCGGCCCGTGAAGCGAGGTAACGACAATGTTGCAACCCAAGCGAACCAAGTACCGCAAGGTACACAAGGGCCGTAACGATGGCCTGAGCTGGAGCGCCAACGCTGTCAGCTTCGGCGAATACGGCCTGAAGGCAACCGCCCACGGTCAGCTGACCGCGCGTCAGATCGAAGCGGCCCGCCGCTCGATCAGCCGCTACGTCAAGCGCGGTGGCAAGATGTGGATCCGAGTGTTCCCGGACAAGCCGATCACCAAGAAGCCCATCGAAGTCCGAATGGGTTCTGGTAAGGGCAACGTGGAATATTGGGTCGCCCAGATCCAGCCCGGCCGCATGATCTATGAAATTGAGGGTGTGGCAGAAGACGTGGCACGCGAGGCGTTCCGCCTGGCAGCAGCCAAGCTCTCCGTGACCACCACTTTCGTGACCCGGACGGTGATGTGATGGATATCAAACAACTTCGCGAAAAGTCGGCTGACGATCTGAAGTCCCACCTGACCGACCTGCGTAAGGAGCAGTTCTCGCTCCGTATGCAGCAGGTCACCGGGCAGCTGCCGAAGACTCACGAAACCCGCCGGGTCCGCCGCGAGATTGCTCGCGTCAAGACCCTGCTCGGCAGCAAAAAGTAAGGATGGCCGCGATGAGCGACAATACTGAAAACAAGGCGCTGCGCACGGTCGAAGGCCGTGTCGTCAGCAACAAGATGGACAAGACGGTCACCGTGCTGGTGGAACGCCTGGTCAAGCACAAGCTGTATGGCAAGTACTTGAAGCGTTCGACCAAGCTGCACGCTCACGATGCCGACAACACCTGCAACGAAGGTGATGTCGTGCGCGTGACCGAAATTGCTCCGATGTCCAAGACCAAGAACTGGCGCGTGGTGGAAGTCATCACGCGTGCGGCTCAATAAGGAGATCTGAATCATGATCCAGATGCAGAGCTACCTTGATGTCGCGGATAACTCCGGTGCCAAGCAGGTGATGTGCTTCAAGGTGCTGGGTGGTTCCAAGCGCCGTTACGCCGGCATCGGCGACATCATCAAGGTCACCGTGAAGGATGCAATTCCGCGCGGCAAGGTCAAGAAGGGTGAAGTGTATGACGCCGTCGTGGTGCGTACCCGCAAGGGTGTGCGTCGCGCCGATGGCTCGCTGATCCGTTTCGACGGCAACGCCGCGGTCCTGCTCAACAACAAGCAAGAGCCGATCGGCACCCGCATCTTCGGGCCGGTGACCCGTGAACTTCGTTCCGAGAAGTTCATGAAGATCGTCTCGCTCGCTCCCGAAGTGCTGTGAGCGACAGGAGATAATCATGGCTAACCGTATCAAGAAGGGCGACCAGGTCGTCGTCAACACCGGCAAGGACAAGGGCAAGCAGGGCGAAGTCGTCCGCGTCGACGGCGATCGCGTGATCGTCGCCAACGTGAACATCGTCAAGCGCCACACCAAGCCGAACCCGCAGGCAGGCGTTGCCGGCGGCGTGGTCGAGCGTGAAGCGTCGATCCATATCTCCAACGTGAATGTGCTCAACCCGGCTTCGGGCAAGGGCGAGCGCGTTGGCTTCAAGGTGCTGGAGGATGGACGCAAACTGCGTGTGTTCCGCTCCAGCGGTGAGGCGCTCGACGCCTGAGGAATGAGAAGATGACTTCCCGTCTGGAAAAGTTCTACCAGGAAGAAGTGGTGCCGGCGCTGATGAAGCAGTTCGGCTACACCAATCCGATGCAGGTCCCGAAGCTGGTCAAGGTCACCCTGAACATGGGTGTCGGCGAAGCGGCGACCAACAAGAAGATCCTGGAAAATGCCGTCGCCGACATGGCCAAGGTCTCCGGCCAGAAGCCGATCGTGACCAAGTCCCGTGTCTCGGTGGCTTCGTTCAAGATCCGCGATGGTTGGCCGATCGGCTGCAAGACCACGCTGCGTCGCGCCAAGATGTATGAGTTCCTGGACCGCCTGATCAACATCTCGCTGCCGCGCGTGCGCGACTTCCGTGGTGTCTCGGGTCGTTCCTTCGACGGTCGTGGCAACTTCAACATGGGTGTGAAGGAACAGATCATCTTCCCGGAAATCGACTTCGACGCCGTCGACGCGATCCGCGGCATGGATATCGCCATCACCACCACCGCCAAGACCGATGCGGAAGCGAAGGCGCTGCTCGCAGCGTTCAAGTTCCCGTTCCGTAACTGATACGTCGAGGATTCCGAAATGGCAAAGACCTCCATGGTCAACCGCGACCTGAAGCGTGCGAAGCTGGCCGTCAAGTACGCCGGCAAGCGTGAAGAGCTGAAGAAGATCATCTCCAGCACGACCGCTTCGTACGAAGAGAAGGAACAGGCCGTGATCAAGTTGCAGAAGCTGCCGCGCGATTCGTCGCCGAGCCGCCACCGCAACCGTTGCGAACTGTCGGGCCGTCCGCGTGGCGTGTACAGCAAGTTCGGCCTCGGCCGCAACAAGCTGCGCGAAGCCACCATGCGCGGCGACGTGCCGGGCCTGCGCAAGGCAAGCTGGTAAGGGAGTAATCCCTTCCACCTGGACCGCGCCTCACGGCGCGGGGCAGGGGATGGGCCGGCTGTTCAGGTTCATCTCGAAAAAGAGAGTCCGACGCAAGTCGGGCTCTTTTTGTCGTATACTCCCGGTCTTGCCTCGTCAGGGGCAGGGGGTGGGCTGGCCTCTGGTCGGCCGATTCACGTTACACAGGGTCCTGGCCCATCCAGGCATTCAAAAAAACAGCAAGATTTTCGCGAAAGCGGATATCGGTGCACTCAAAGGTATCGACTATGAGCATGACTGATCCCATCGCCGACCTGCTGGTACGCATCAAGAATGCGGCCGCGGTTGGCAAGCAGACGGTGAAGGCACCGTCCTCCAAGATCAAGGTTGCAATCGCAGAAGTGTTGAAGGCCGAGGGCTACATCACCGACCTGCGCGTGACCAAGACCGAGAACAACAAGGCCGAGCTTGAAATCGTCCTGAAGTACTTCGAGGGCAAGCCGGTCATCGAGACCCTGAAGCGCTTCTCGCGTTCGGGTCTGCGCCAGTACCGTGGCAAGTCCGAGCTGCCGAAGGTCCTCAACGGCCTGGGCATCGCCATCATTTCCACCTCCAAGGGCATCATGACTGATGCGCAGGCGCGCCAGTTGGGCGTCGGCGGCGAAGTCCTGTGCTTCGTGGCCTAAGGCGAGAAGGAGAAACCTATGTCCCGCGTAGCCAAGAAGCCGGTCAACCTGCCCAAGGGCGTTGAACTGAACATCCAGCCGGAATCCGTCAGCGTGAAGGGCCCGAAGGGCACCCTGTCGCTGCCGAAGGTCGCCGGTATCGAAATCTCCGTCGCCGACGGCGTTGCCACCCTGTCCGCCAGCAATGACGACCTGGTTGCCCTGACCGGCACCGTGCGCGCCATCCTGGCCAACATGGTCAAGGGCGTCACCGAAGGCTTCGAGCGCAAGCTCGAGCTGGTCGGCGTCGGTTACCGTGCCGCCATGCAGGGCAAGGACCTGAACCTGTCGCTCGGGTTCTCGCACCCGGTCCTGTACGTGGCGCCGGAAGGCATCACGCTGTCGACCCCGACCCAGACCGAAATCCTGGTCCAGGGCACCGACAAGCAGCTGGTCGGCGAAGTCGCCGCCAAGATCCGTGGTTACCGTCCGCCGGAGCCCTACAAGGGCAAGGGTGTGAAGTACGCCGGCGAAGTCATCATTCGTAAGGAAGCCAAGAAGGCCTAAGCGCGAGTCCCCTGATGGGGGAGTAGCCACGTCTTCAGCTTTCAAGGATAAATATCATGAACAAGAACATTGCTCGCCTGCGTCGCGCCAAGTCCACCCGCGCACACATCCGTGTCCTCGGCGTGCCGCGTCTGTCGGTGCTGCGCACCGGTCAGCACCTGTACGCCCAGGTCTTCACCGCCGACGGCTCCAAGGTGCTGGCAGCTGCCAACACCACCCAGGCCGACGTCAAGGAAGGCCTGAAGAACGGCAAGAACAGCGACGCCGCCGCCAAGGTCGGCAAGCTGGTTGCCGAGCGCGCCAAGGCTGCGGGCATCGAGAAGGTCGCGTTCGACCGCTCGGGCTACCGCTACCACGGCCGCATCAAGGCACTGGCCGATGCAGCCCGCGAAGGCGGCCTGCAGTTCTAAGGGATAAGGAAGCGGGGCTGGTCCCCGCTTCCGCCTGCCTGCCGGCACGGGTTGTGCCGGGCGACGTCCTTCTTCTGCAGGGGCGCTCGATCCACCGCTTCATTCCACAGCTATAAGCGGCCCCGAGCCGTACATACCCAATCAATCAAGGAATCAACATGGCAGAAGAACGTCAGCAGCGGGGTCGCGATCGCGACCGTAACCGCGAAGAGAAAGTCGACGACGGCATGATCGAAAAGCTGGTCGCGGTCAACCGCGTCAGCAAGACCGTCAAGGGCGGCCGCCAGTTCACCTTCACCGCACTGACCGTGGTCGGTGACGGCGCAGGCAAGGTCGGTTTCGGTTATGGCAAGGCGCGCGAAGTGCCGGTCGCCATCCAGAAGTCGATGGAGCAGGCCCGCAAGAACCTGGCCGACGTCGATCTGAACAACGGCACCCTGTGGCACCCGGTGAAGTCCGGCCACGGCGCAGCCCGCGTGTTCATGATGCCGGCCTCGGAAGGTACCGGTGTGATCGCCGGTGGTGCCATGCGCGCCGTGCTGGAAGCGGTGGGCGTGAAGAACGTGCTGGCCAAGGCCGTCGGTTCGCGCAACCCGATCAACCTGGTTCGTGCCACCCTGAAGGGTCTGTCCGAAATGCAGTCGCCGGCCCGCATCGCGGCCAAGCGCGGCAAGAAGGTGGAGGATCTCAACCATGGCTAATGACACCGTCAAGACTGTCAAGGTCCGCCTGGTGCGTGGCCTGCGTGGCTCCCAGTCGCGTCACCGCCTGTCGGTGAAGGCGCTGGGCCTGAACAAGCTCAACGATGTGCGTGAACTGAAGGACAGCCCGCAGGTTCGCGGTCTGATCAACAAGGTCCACTACCTCGTCAAGGTTGAGGAATAATCCAATGACCATGCGTCTCAATGAACTGAGCCCGGCACCGGGCGCCCGCACCGAACGCACCCGCGTCGGCCGCGGTATCGGCTCTGGCCTGGGCAAGACTGCCGGCCGCGGCCACAAGGGCTCGTTCGCCCGTAAGGGTGGCGGCAAGATCAAGGCTGGCTTCGAAGGCGGCCAGACCCCGATGCAGCGCCGTCTGCCGAAGATCGGCTTCCGTTCCAAGATGGCCAAGGACACCGCAGAAGTGCTGTCCTACCAGCTGGATCGCCTGGAAGCCGGTGAGATCGATTTCGCCGCGCTGCGCGCTGCGAAGCTGGTCCCGAGCACGGCCAAGAAGGCCAAGATCGTCATGAAGGGCGGCCTGACCAAGGCCTTCACCCTGAAGGGCGTCGCAGCAACGGCCGGTGCCAAGGCCGCGATCGAAGCTGCCGGCGGCAGCGTACAGGAGTAAGACATGGCGCAAGCGGGCATTGGTAACCTGGGCGGCGGGCTCGGCAAGTTCACGGAACTTCGCCAGCGTCTGCTGTTCGTCGTCGGGGCGTTGATCGTCTACCGCATCGGCTGTTATGTGCCGGTGCCGGGCGTCAATCCCGATGCCATGCTTGCGCTCATGGAGGCGCAGGGCGGCGGTATCGTGGACATGTTCAACATGTTCTCGGGCGGCGCCCTGCACCGCTTCAGCATTTTCGCGCTGAACGTGATGCCGTACATCTCGGCATCCATCGTGATGCAGCTGGCCGTCCACATCTTCCCCGCGCTCAAGGCGATGCAGAAGGAAGGTGAGTCCGGTCGCCGCAAGATCACCCAATATTCCCGCATCGGCGCCGTGTTGCTGGCGGTGGTGCAGGGCGGCAGCATTGCGCTGGCGCTGCAGAACCAGCTGTCCCCGACCGGTGCGCCGGTCGTCTATGCCCCGGGCATGGGCTTCGTGCTCACCGCGGTGGTCGCGTTGACCGCCGGTACCATCTTCCTGATGTGGGTTGGCGAGCAGGTCACCGAGCGTGGCATCGGCAACGGTGTGTCGCTGATCATCTTCGCCGGCATCGTCGCCGGCCTGCCGGGCGCGGTCATCCATACCTTCGATGCGTTCCGCGAGGGCAACCTGCAGTTCATCCAGCTGCTGCTGATCGCGCTGGTGGTGCTGGCCTTCACCTTCTTCGTGGTGTTCGTCGAACGCGGCCAGCGCCGCATCACGGTGAACTACGCACGTCGCCAGGGCGGCCGCAACGCGTACATGAACCAGACCTCGTTCCTGCCGCTGAAGCTGAACATGGCGGGTGTGATCCCGGCCATCTTCGCCTCCAGCATCCTGGCGTTCCCGACCACCCTGGCCATGTGGTCCGGCCAGGCCAGCTCGGCCACCTGGCTGCAGAAGGTCGCCAACGCCCTGGGTCCGGGCGAGCCGCTGCACATGATCGTGTTCGCGGCGCTGATCACCGGTTTCGCGTTCTTCTATACCGCGCTGGTGTTCAACTCGCAGGAAACCGCCGACAACCTGAAGAAGTCGGGCGCGCTGATCCCGGGCATCCGTCCGGGCAAGGCCACCGCTGATTACATCGACGGCGTGCTGACCCGCCTGACCGCGGCCGGCTCGGCCTACCTGGTGATCGTCTGCCTGCTGCCGGAAATCATGCGCACGCAGCTGAATGCCTCGTTCTACTTCGGCGGCACCTCGCTGCTGATCGTGGTGGTGGTGGTGATGGACTTCATTGCGCAGATCCAGGCGCACCTGATGTCGCACCAGTACGAGAGCCTTCTGAAGAAGGCCAACCTGAAGGGCGGCAACCGCGGCGGTTTTGCCCGCGGCTGATTGGCCTGTTATACTTTCGTCTTCCTGACGTGATGGTCCTCCGCTTCGCGGACCTGGCCACACAAACGAAGGGCGGCCCCTGCAGCGGTTCCGGGTGGGGGTGAGATCGGGTGGTTCCGCGCTGGAGTAGCGCGGGCGACACCGGGGAAAGGCTCGCAAGGGCCTTTTCACCGCGGTCAACCTGGTCCGGCGCCGGAGCCTGGGCACACTCCCTGGGCCGGGTCCATGAAACCTTTCAGGTTTCACGGGCTTCCATGTAAACCGGAACCTTGTTAGTATCGCTAGTTCACTTTTGGATACATCCTGCCGGATCGGCGCCCCCCGGGTGCGCTGTCGGCCATCACTCAGCTGGAGAACCGCGTCATGGCGCGTATTGCAGGCGTCAACCTGCCAGCCCAGAAGCACGTCTGGGTCGGGTTGCAAAGCATTTACGGCATCGGCCGTACCCGTTCGAAGAAGGTCTGCGACGCTGCAGGCGTGACCTCGACCACCAAGATCCGCGATCTGTCGGAGCCGGAAATCGAGCGTCTGCGCTCGGAAGTGGCCAAGTACATCGTGGAAGGCGATCTGCGCCGTGAAATCGGTATCGCGATCAAGCGCCTGATGGACCTGGGCTGCTACCGCGGTCTGCGTCACCGTCGCGGCCTGCCGCTGCGTGGTCAGCGCACCCGTACCAACGCCCGCACCCGCAAGGGCCCGCGCAAGGCGATCAGGAAGTAAGGGACCTAAGAAATGGCTAAGCCCGTCGCTAAGACCAAGAAGAAGATCAAGCGCGTCGTCACTGACGGCGTCGCCCACGTCCACGCTTCTTTCAACAACACCATCGTGACCATCACCGACCGCCAGGGCAACGCTCTGTCGTGGGCGACGTCCGGTGGCGCTGGCTTCCGCGGTTCGCGTAAGTCCACCCCGTTCGCTGCCCAGGTGGCTGCCGAGAAGGCCGGCCGCGCCGCGCTCGACTACGGCGTCAAGTCCCTGGAAGTCCGCATCAAGGGCCCGGGTCCGGGTCGTGAGTCGGCCGTGCGCTCGCTGAACAACGTGGGCTACAAGATCACCAACATCATCGACGTGACGCCTATCCCGCACAACGGGTGCCGTCCGCCGAAGAAGCGTCGCGTCTAAAGGAGCGATAAGAAATGGCTCGTTATATCGGTCCTACCTGTAAGCTCGCCCGCCGCGAAGGCGCCGACCTTTCCCTCAAGAGCCCGGCCCGTGCGCTGGACTCCAAGTGCAAGCTGGAGCAGAAGCCCGGCCAGCACGGCGCGACCGCCCGCAAGGGCAAGCTGTCCGACTACGCCACCCAGCTGCGTGAAAAGCAGAAGGTCAAGCGTATCTACGGTCTGCTGGAGCGTCAGTTCCGCAACTACTACAAGAAGGCCTCGACCAAGAAGGGCAACACCGGCGAGAACCTCCTGCAGCTGCTGGAAACCCGCCTGGACAACGTTGTCTACCGCATGGGCTTCGCTGTGACCCGTCCGGCTGCCCGTCAGCTGGTCTCGCACCGCGGTGTCACGGTCAACGGCAAGTCGGTCAACCTGGCTTCGTACCAGGTCAAGGCTGGCGACGCTGTTGCCCTGTCCGAGAAGGCTGCCAAGCAGCTTCGCGTGCAGGAAGCGCTGACCGTGTCCAGCACGCATGACCTGCGCCCGTCGTGGATCGAAGTGGATGCGGGCAAGTTCGCCGGCATCTTCAAGGCCGTGCCGGATCGTTCGGACCTGCCTGCGGATATCAACGAAGCGCTGATCGTCGAGTTGTATTCGAAGTAATTCACATTGGAGAGCCCCCGGCGACGGCCGGGGGTTCACTAGGAGAACCCGCAACATGACGGTTACCGCCAACCAGGTTCTGCGTCCTCGTGGTCCGCAGATCGAACGCCTTACCGACACCCGCGCCAAGGTCGTTATCGAACCCTTGGAGCGTGGTTACGGGCATACGCTGGGCAATGCCCTGCGTCGCGTGCTGCTGTCGTCCATCCCGGGCTTCGCCATCACGGAAGTCGAGATCGACGGCGTTCTGCACGAGTACACCACCCTTGAAGGTCTGCAGGAGGACGTGCTTGAAGTCCTGCTCAACCTGAAGGACGTGGCGATCCGTATGCACACCGGTGACAGCGCGACGCTGTCGCTGTCCAAGCAGGGTCCGGGTGTCGTGACCGCTGCCGATATCAAGGTCGACCACAACGTCGAGATCCTCAACACGGATCATGTCATCTGCCACCTGACCAAGGACACGGCAGTCAACATGCGCCTGAAGATCGAGCGTGGTTTCGGCTACCAGCCGGCCGCCGCGCGTCGTCGTCCGGATGAAGAAACCCGTGCCATCGGTCGTCTGGTCCTGGACGCGTCGTTCTCGCCGGTCCGTCGCGTCGCCTATTCGGTGGAAGCGGCCCGCGTCGAACAGCGTACCGATCTGGACAAGCTGGTGCTGGACATCGAAACCAACGGCACGATCGATGCCGAGGAAGCCGTGCGCACCGCCGCCGACATCCTCAGCGATCAGCTGTCGGTCTTCGGTGACTTCACCCACCGCGACCGCGGTGCGGCCAAGCCGGCCAACAACGGCGTGGATCCGGTGCTGCTGCGCCCGATCGACGACCTGGAACTGACCGTGCGTTCGGCCAACTGCCTGAAGGCCGAGAGCATCTACTACATCGGCGATCTGATCCAGAAGACCGAAGTGGAACTGCTCAAGACCCCGAACCTCGGCAAGAAGTCGCTGACCGAGATCAAGGAAGTCCTCGCCCAGCGCGGTCTTTCGCTCGGCATGAAGCTGGAGAACTGGCCGCCGGCCGGTGTCGCCCAGCACGGCATGCTCGGCTGATCCAGCGAAGCAGACGTTTCACCCCGCACCTTCGGGTGCGGGGGCTTTACCCGCAGCACCTCGCACCGACAGGCACCAGCCTGCGGTGACGGTCGGCCAGGAGGGCCGGCACCGGACCATCCGCAGTCCAAGCAGCAACGCCGGGAAGGCGACAGCGAAACCCAACCGATCCAACATTATTTTTGAAGGAATAGTCCCATGCGTCACATGAAGTCCGGCCGCAAGTTCAGCCGCACCAGCGCCCACCGCGAAGCAATGTTCAAGAACATGGCCGCGTCGCTGTTCAAGCACGAGCTGATCAAGACCACCCTGCCGAAGGCCAAGGAACTGCGCCGCGTCGCCGAGCCGCTGATCACCCTGGCCAAGGTCGACTCCGTCGCCAACCGTCGTCTGGCCTTCGCCCGCCTGCGCGACAACGAAGCCGTCGGCAACCTGTTCACCACCCTGGGCCCGCGTTACGCGAACCGTCCGGGCGGCTACCTGCGCCTGCTGAAGTGCGGTTTCCGCGCCGGCGACAACGCGCCGATGGCCTACGTCGAACTGGTCGACCGTCCGGCCGCCGTGGCTGAAGCCGTCGAAGAATAATCGACGCGCTGCACCCCAAGTTTTGCTGAAGAACCCGGCCCTGCGCCGGGTTTTTCTTTTGTGGCAACCGGCGGGAGTGCCAGCGCTGCGTAGAGCCGGGCTCTGCCCGGCTGCTCTGGCTTTCAGGCGAACAGCCGCGCGGCGTCACCGTCCACTGCCCGGCCCCGGCCGGTGCGGGTTTGCGGGGGGCGCCGCAAGTACGTCCTTGTAGGCTTCGTCGCCGCATCCATGCGGCTCAGACCCCCGCAAACCCACCCCGGCCGTGGCCACCAACATGGTCGGTGCGCATAGGGCCTCATGGGCGGGCAGGGGAGGCCGCAATCGGGTGGAGGCTCGGGCTGAGCCCGCCTTCGGCTTCGGCAGGCAGCCGGGCAGAGCCCGGCGCTACTTGGTGTCGTCTTCGCGTCTTCGCGTCTTCGCGTTGTCGGGCGCCCGGTGCCTAGTGCCCAGTCACCGCTTCGCCGCCGGCTCTTCGTCATCGAAGCAGGGCCGGGCGTGCCCGGCGTCCATCAGATCGCGGCCTCCCACGCCCGGCCGATGGGCCCTGTGCATACCGACGCAACTTCGGGGCCGTGGCGGGGGTGGGTTTGCGGGGGAATCAGCGCCATGGATGGCGCTGCTTAGCCTACAGGGACGTACTTGCGGCGACCCCGCAAACCCGCACCCGGCACGGCCGGGCAGTGGACAGTGACGCCGCGCGGCTGTTTGCCTGGAACCAACAGCAGCCGGGCAGAGCCCGGCGATACGAGCGGTTTAAGCCCGGTGGCTGAAACAGACCGTATGGCGCACAGGGCCGACATACGGCGAACTGCCGCAGCATGAACCGCGCGGCACCCTGTTAATCTTGCTTCCTGGACTTTCACGAGTGTTGGCAATGAATCCATTGCGCTGGAATTACCGCGCCCAGTTCCTGCTGGGGTTCCTGGTCTGTGCCGCACTGCTTGGCTATGCCATCTGGCTGCAGCTGAAGATGGGGCTGGAACCGTGCCCGTTGTGCATCTTCCAGCGCATCGCCTTCGCCGCGCTGGGACTGCTGTTCCTTATCGGAGCCCTGCACGGGCCGCGCGACCGGCCTGGGCGCATCACCTATGGCGTGCTGGCCTTCATTGCCGCCGCCGTGGGCATCGGCATCGCCGGACGCCATGTGTACGTGCAGATGCTGCCGCAGGACATGGGCTCCAGCTGCGGCCCGCCGCTGTCGTTCCTGAGTGAGACGATGGGGCCGTTCGAAGTGTTCCGCACCGTGCTTACCGGTACCGGCAACTGCGGCAACATCGACTGGACCTTCCTCGGCCTGACCATGCCGATGTGGAGCCTGGTGTGGTTCTCGCTGCTGGGCCTGTGGGCGCTGGTGGTCTCGTTCCGCCGTCCTGCCCGTCGCCACTGATTCCTTTCCGTTGTTCTCCTGGATATTCCGATGACTGCCTCCGACCGCGCCACCCCCAACGCTTCCGTGCCGACCGACTGGTCGCCCGAGAGCTGGCGCGGCCGGCCCGCGCTGCAGATGCCCACGTACCCGGATCCGGTCGCGCTCGACACCTCGCTGCATGAGCTCAAGCGCCTGCCCCCACTGGTCACGTCCTGGGAGATCCTCTCGCTCAAGCAGCAGCTCGCCGACGCCCAGGAGGGCAAGCGCTTCCTGCTGCAGGGCGGCGACTGCGCCGAAAACTTCAGCGACTGCGAATCGACCACCATCTCCAACCGGCTCAAAGTCCTGCTGCAGATGAGCCTGGTGCTGGTGCATGGCATGCGCAAACCCGTCATCCGCGTCGGCCGCTTCGCCGGCCAGTATGCCAAGCCGCGCTCGGCCGACACCGAGACCCGCGATGGCGTGACCCTGCCCAGTTACCGGGGCGACGTGATCAATGCCCCCGAGTTCACCGAAGCCGCGCGCCTGCCCGACCCGCGGCGCATGCTGCAGGCCCACGCGCACTCCGCCATGACCATGAACTTCGTGCGCGCCCTGATCGATGGCGGGTTCGCCGACCTGCACCACCCCGAGTACTGGAACCTGGAGTGGGTGCGGCATTCGCCGCTGGCCACCGATTACCAGAAGATGGTCTCGTCCATCGGCGATGCCGTGCGCTTCATGGAAACCCTGTCCGGCGCCCAGGTCTACAACCTCAACCGGATCGATTTCTACACCTCGCACGAAGCCCTGCTGCTGCCGTACGAGCAGGCGCTGACCCGTCAGGTCCCGCGCCAGCATGGCTGGCTGAACCTGAGCACGCATTACCCGTGGATCGGCATGCGTACCGCCGCCCTCGACGGCGCCCATGTCGAATACCTGCGTGGCGTGCGCAACCCCATCGCCATCAAGGTTGGTCCTTCCGTGCAGCCCGACCAGCTGCTGCGCCTGATCGACGTGCTCAATCCCGACGACGAGCCCGGCCGCCTCAGCTTCATCCACCGCATGGGCGCCGCCCAGATCGCCGAGAAACTGCCGCCGCTGCTTGACGCGGTAAAGCGCGACGGGCGGCGCGTGCTGTGGGTCTGCGACGCCATGCACGGCAATACCGAAAGCACCAGCAACGGCTTCAAGACCCGCCGCTTCGACAACGTGCGCAGCGAAGTGGAAATGTCCTTCGACCTGCACGCCGCCGCAGGCACGCGTCTCGGTGGCGTGCACCTGGAGCTGACCGGCGAGGATGTCACCGAGTGCACCGGTGGCGCACGCGAGTTGACCGAGCGCGACCTGGAGCGCGCCTATCGCTCGTCGGTGGACCCCCGCCTGAACTACGACCAGTCGCTTGAGATCGCCATGGCCATCGTGCGCAAGCAGGGCGTCTGACCGGGTAACGTCTTCGTGCCGTAGAGACACGCCATGCGTGTCCCCGCGGTGCCAGAACGAAGCGTAGAGCCACGCCCAGCGTGGCTGCTCTCCGTTCCGGCGCCGCGCAGCCACGCAGGGCGTGGCTCTACGCTCCGGTCATGTCGTGTTTGGCACGCTAGGGCTCCCTTTGTGATCAACACGGGAGCGTGCATGCACGTGGATTGGCAGATGGCGGCCGCGTATCTGTGGCCGATCGGGATCGCGCTTGCGATCGGTATCAGCGGGTGGTGGGCATTGATGCTGCTCACCCGCCGGCTCAAGGGGCGCGACTACCGCCGCGCGCGCATCGCGCGCGTGATCAGTCGGCCGCTGGCCTTCGCCCTGCCGTTGCTGGTGCTGATCCCGGCACTCGAAGCCACGCCCCTCGAGGGCCGCTGGCTCGACCAGTCGCTGCGCCTCCTGCATATCGGCCTGACCGCCTGCTTCATCTGGCTGCTGGTGCGTGCCGTCGCCGCCGGCGAACAGGCCATCCTGCGCGACAACCCGATGGAAGTGGCCGACAACCTGGCCGCGCGTCGCATCCAGACCCAGACCCGCGTGCTCAGTCGCGTGCTGATGGGCGCGATCATCCTGGTCGGCGCATCGATGGTGCTGCTGACCTTCCCGATGGTGCGCCAGATCGGTACCGCACTGCTGGCCTCGGCCGGCATCATCGGCCTGGTGGCCGGCATCGCCGCCAAGCCCGTATTCGGCAACCTGATCGCCGGCCTGCAGATCGCGCTGACCCAGCCGATCCGGCTGGACGATGTGGTGATCGTCGAAGGCGAGTGGGGGCGGGTGGAAGAGATCGGCAGCAGCTACGTAGTGGTGCGGATCTGGGACGAACGGCGCATGGTGGTGCCGTTGACCTGGTTCATCGAGAACCCGTTCCAGAACTGGACGAGGCGGAGCGCCGACCTGCTGGGCACCGCGTTCCTGTGGCTGGACTACCGCGCCCCGATCGTGGCCATCCGCGCCGAGCTCGAGCGCATCTGCAAAGGCGAAAGCCTGTGGGATGGCCGCGTCTGCGTGACCCAGGTGACCGAAACCAGCGAACACACACTGCAGGTGCGCCTGCTGGTCAGCGCGCGCAACTCCGGCGACGCCTTCGACCTGCGCTGCATCGTGCGCGAGCGCATGCTCGATTTCCTCGCCCGCGAGTACCCGCAGGCGCTGCCGCGCACGCGGGCGGAGATACTGGATCGCCCCGACCCGGCCACCCGCGGTCCGCGGTCGCAGCCGGCCGACGACGTGCGTTCGCCGGGTGCCGAAGATGGTCCGCCGGCAGTGGTGGCGGTCGACGATCTCGTGCGATCACAGTAGTGCGTGGGCCGGCCAACGGCCGGCGCTACCGCCAGGGTATCCGGAGCCATGGCGGGTTGATCCCGATCCCAATGCGCCCGCAGGAATTCGTAGCCCCGGCCGTTGGCCGGACCGCAGCCAACTTACGGCAACGACGCCTCGGTCCCGAACCTGGGCGGCCGCCGCGCCCGTGTGCGCTGCTCGTAGTCGTAGGCCAGTTCGATCAGCCTGGGCTCGCTCCAGGCCGTGCCCATGAACAGCAACCCCAGCGGCAGACCGTTTACGTGCGCCATGGGCACGGTCAGGCTCGGGTAGCCTGCCACCGCGGCGGCGCTGTAATTTCCACCCGGGAAATCATCGCCCTTGCCGGCACGGATCGGCCACGCGGCGCCGGTGGTCGGCGCCACCAGCGCGTCCAGCCGTTCGGCCTTGAGCACCGCGTCGATGCCTTCGGGACCGGCCAGCCGGCGCGCCTGGGTGCGCGCGGCGATGTACGCCGGGCTGCCCAGTCCGTCGGCCTGCGCGGCGCTTTCCATCAGGTCCTGGCCGAACAGCACCAGCTCCTTGTCGGCATGCGTACGGTTGTAGGTGATGATCGCGTCCAGGTCGCGCACCGGCGCCTGGTGGCGGACCAGGTAGCGCTGCAGGCCGGCCTTGAACTCATGCAGCAGCACCACGCGTTCAGCGTCTTCCCACTGGCCCTGCGTCGGTAGCTCGACCGGCACCACCACCGCACCGGCATCGCGCAGCACGCCGATGGCGTGCGGCAGGGCCGGCGCCACCCCGGGCTGCTGGTCCAGCGGGCCGTGCAGCACGCCGATGCGGGCGCCGCGCAGGCCATCGGGGGTCAGGCGCGCGGTGTAGTCGTATACCGCGCGGCCGGGCATGGTCGCGGTGGCCGGGTCCGCATCATCGCGGCCGGCCATCGCGGTCAGCAGCGCGGCGGCGTCGGCCACGCTGCGTGCAATCGGCCCGGCGGTGTCCTGGCTGAAGGAGATCGGCACGATGCCATCGCGGCTGACCAGCCCCACGGTGGGCTTCAGGCCCACCACGCCGTTCATCGCCGCCGGGCAGACGATGCTGCCGTCGGTTTCGGTACCTACCGCCGCCGCGGCCAGGTTCGCTGACACCGCCACCGCGCTGCCGCTGCTGGAACCGCAGGGGCTGTAATTGAGGCGGTAAGGGTTGCGGGTCTGGCCGCCGCGTGCGCTCCAGCCGGACACCGACGCGCTGGAGCGGAAGTTGGCCCACTCGCTGAGGTTGGCCTTGCCCAGGATCAGCGCCCCGGCCGCGCGCAGCCGGGTGACCAGGAAGGCATCGTCGGGGCGGAACCCGGTCAGCACCAGCGCGCCGGCACTGGTCCCCATCGGGCGGGCACCGATGTTGTCCTTGAGCAGCAGCGGAATGCCGTGCAGGGGGCCGCGCAGCTGACCACGGCGGCGTTCGGCATCCAGCGCGGCGGCGTCCTTCAGCGCATCCGGGTTGAGCTCCAGCACCGCGTTGAGGCGCGGTCCGGCACGGTCCAGGCTGGCGATCCGCTCCAGGTAGGCGCGGGTCAGGGTGACGCTGTCCAGCTCGCCCGCGGCCATGGCCGCCTGCAGCTGGGTGATGTCGGTTTCTGCATAGACGAAGGGCGTCCCGGCCGGCGCGGCCGCGTGCGCCTGGTTGAACAAACGCCCAGGCGAGGGCGTGCAGCCCAGCAGAACCAGGCCCAGTGCAAGCGATGTCAGTGGTACGCGCATCCGTGTATCCCCGGTACCCGCGCTCAGGCTAACCAGCGTCCGCCGCGCTTGGCAACTCTCAGGCCAGCGGTGCGGCCGGGCCATGGCGTTTGCGGATGTCGCGGGCGAGCACCCCGACCACGATGAGGTTGATCACCAGCACCGACCACGAGGCCCAGCCCGGGTGGCGGATGATCGCGTAGATGTCGAACGGCAGGTAGATGCCGGCGGTGACGCAGCCCAGCCAGGAGGCCCAGGCCTTGGCGCGCCAGAGGCCCCAGGCCTCGAAAAGATGCAGGATGCCGTAGGCAACCATGGCCGCAGCGGCCAGGTGGACGGCATCAGGGCTGATCATGTTGAGCAGCGAGGGCAGGGTGCCGTGATCCGGGTCCAGGCTGAAACGCCGGATCAGGGCATTGACCCCATCGCGCAGGGGCTGCGGGCCGAGCACTTCCAGCCCGGTCGCAGCCAACAGCGCCAGGACCGCCTTGCTGGCTTCCAGCAAGGCGATCAGGTGAAGCCCCGGATGCCGATGCGGATCCGGGTTGTAGGCAGTGTCGGTCACGAGTGTCCGATCAACCGCCGCGCGACGCCTTCTTGCGGTCGCTTTCGGTCAGGAACTTCTTGCGCAGGCGGATCTCCTTCGGGGTGATCTCGACCAGCTCGTCGTCTTCGATGAAGTCCAGGGCCTGTTCCAGCGAGTACTTGATCGCCGGCGACAGCTGGATCGCATCGTCCTTGCCCGAAGCGCGCATGTTGGTCAGCGGCTTGGTCTTGATCGCGTTGACGGTCAGGTCGTTGTCCTTGGAGTGGATACCGATCAGCTGGCCTTCGTACACGTTGTCGCCTTCAGCAGCGAACAGCTTGCCGCGTTCCTGCAGCGGGCCCAGCGAGTAAGCCGGGGTGGCGCCCGGGGCATTGGCGATCATCACGCCGTTGATGCGCTTGGCGATCGCGCCCTGTTCCTTCGGACCGTAATGGTCGAACACGTGGAACAGCAGGCCCGAACCCTGGGTCAGGGTCTTGAACTCGTTCTGGAAACCGATCAGGCCACGGGCCGGGATCATGTATTCCAGGCGCACGCGGCCCTTGCCGTCCGGCTCCATGTTCTTCAGCGCGCCCTTGCGGGTGCCCAGCTTTTCCATCACGCCGCCCTGGTGGATTTCCTCGATGTCCACCACCAGCTGCTCGATCGGCTCCATGGCCTGGCCGTCGATCTGCTTGATGATCACTTCCGGGCGCGACACGGCCAGTTCATAGCCTTCGCGACGCATGTTCTCGATCAGCACCGACAGGTGCAGCTCGCCACGGCCGGAGACCAGGAACTTGTCGGCGTCTTCCAGCTGTTCCACCTTCAGGGCCACGTTGTGGACCTGTTCGCGGTCCAGGCGGTCCTTGATCTGGCGGCTGGTCAGGAACTTGCCACCGGACAGGTCCTTGTTGCCGGCGAACGGCGAGTTGTTGACCTGGAAGGTCATCGAGATGGTCGGCTCGTCCACGGTCAGCGCCGGCAGCGCTTCGGGGGTGTCCGGGTGGCACAGGGTGTCGGAGATGGTCAGCTCCGGGATGCCGGAGATGGCGACGATGTCACCGGCTTCGGCGCTGTCCTGCTCGATGCGCTCCAGGCCCAGGAAGCCCAGCACCTGCGCGACCTTGCCGTTGCGCTTCTTGCCTTCACGGTCGATGACCGCAACCTGCATGTTCTTCTTCAGGGTGCCGCGCTGGACGCGGCCGATGCCGATCACGCCCACGAAGTTGTTGTAGTCCAGCTGGCTGATGCGCATCTGGAACGGGCCTTCCGGGTCCACTTCCGGCTTCGGCGCGTGCTGCATGATCGCTTCGTACAGCGGGGTCATGTCGCCTTCGCGCACGGTGTCTTCCAGGCCGGCGTAACCGTTCAGGGCCGAGGCGTAGACGATCGGGAAGTCGAGCTGCTCATTGGTGGCGCCGAGCTTGTCGAACAGGTCGAAGACCTGGTCGATCACCCAATCCGGACGCGAACCCGGGCGGTCGACCTTGTTGACCACCACGATCGGCTTGAAGCCCATCGCGAACGCCTTCTGGGTCACGAAGCGGGTCTGCGGCATCGGGCCGTCCATCGCGTCGACCAGGATCAGCACGGTATCCACCATCGACAGCACGCGCTCCACTTCACCGCCGAAGTCGGCGTGTCCGGGGGTGTCGACGATGTTGATGCGGTTCTTGACGCCGGTGCGCTTGTCTTCCCAGGTGATGGCCGTGTTCTTGGCCAGGATCGTGATGCCACGCTCCTTTTCCTGGTCGTTGCTGTCCATCACGCGCTCGGCGAGCACGGTGCGCTCGGAGAGGGTGCCGGACTGCTTCAGCAGCTGGTCCACAAGGGTGGTCTTACCGTGGTCGACGTGGGCGACGATGGCGATGTTGCGAAGATTTTCGATAGACATGCGAAAGGGGGCCAGTCGGCGCCGGATTTGGAAAAAGAAGTCCAACATTATACGGGCAACGTGACCAAACGCGAAAACTCCCTTTCGCCCATTCAGGTAATGCCGGGCGCTGGGTGGCCCGAGGCTACCTGAGGGCCGGCCAACGGCCGGCGCTACCGGGCGGGTTCGACCATGGTCAGGCGGGCCGGGTGTGGCCCTCCGGTGTATCCTTATGGGCTGACGACAACCCCCGAAAATCAAGGATCCACATGTCCCTCATCGCCACTTTCGACACCAC
Source organism: uncultured Stenotrophomonas sp. (assembly GCF_963519925.1). Taxonomy (NCBI): domain Bacteria; kingdom Pseudomonadati; phylum Pseudomonadota; class Gammaproteobacteria; order Lysobacterales; family Lysobacteraceae; genus Stenotrophomonas; species uncultured Stenotrophomonas sp. The sequence continues at coordinate 48,764 of NZ_CAUQPH010000013.1, forward strand.
GCAGGGCCCGATCAAGGTCGAGCTGTTCGCCGACAAGGCGCCGCTGACCGTCGCCAACTTCGTGAACCTGGTCCAGAAGGGCTTCTATGACGGCCTCATCTTCCACCGCGTCATCCCCGATTTCATGATCCAGGGCGGCTGCCCGCAGGGTCGTGGTACTGGCGGCCCGGGCTACAAGTTCGAGGACGAGAAGAACGGCGTGAAGCACCAGGTCGGCTCGCTGTCGATGGCCAATGCCGGCCCGAACACCAACGGCAGCCAGTTCTTCATCACCCACATCAAGACCGATTGGCTGGACGGCAAGCACACCGTGTTCGGCCAGGTCCTGGACGGCCAGGCGATCGTCGACTCGGTCAAGCAGGGCGACGTGATCCACTCGATCACCCTGGAAGGCGACACCGACGCCGTGCTGGCCGCCCAGGCCGAGCGCGTGGCCGAGTGGAACAAGCTGATCCCGGCCAAGTAATTCCCCTATAACGGCCTCCCTCGACGGGAGGCCGTTTCGCGTTTACGGCCGCCCTGCCAGGTTTCTCCCCGCCCGGTGGCCACTCCCACACCGCTTCTTAGCAGAGGAAATCCCCATGAAAGCACCTGTTCGTGTTGCCGTGACCGGCGCCGCCGGCCAGATCGGCTACGCCCTGCTGTTCCGCATCGCCTCCGGCGAAATGCTGGGCAAGGACCAGCCGGTCATCCTGCAGCTGCTCGAGCTGCCGGTCGACAAGGCCCAGGCCGCGCTGCGCGGCGTGATGATGGAACTGGAAGACTGCGCGTTCCCGCTGCTGGCCGGCATGGTCGGTACCGATGACGCCGAAGTGGCATTCAAGGATGCCGACATCGCCCTGCTGGTCGGCGCGCGTCCGCGCGGCCCGGGCATGGAGCGCAAGGACCTGCTGCTGGAAAACGCCAAGATCTTCACCGCGCAGGGCGCGGCGCTGAACAAGGTGGCCAGCCGCAACGTGAAGGTGCTGGTGGTCGGCAACCCGGCCAACACCAATGCCTACATCGCCATGAAGTCGGCGCCGGACCTGAACCCGCGCAACTTCACCGCCATGCTGCGCCTGGACCACAACCGTGCGCTGAGCCAGCTGTCGTCCAAGCTGGGCAAGCCGGTCGGTGGCATGGAGAAGCTGGTGGTGTGGGGCAACCACAGCCCGACCATGTACCCGGACTACCGCTTCGCCACCGCCGACGGCGCCTCGATCGCCGATGCGATCAACGACCAGGAATGGAACGCCAGCACCTTCATCCCGACCGTGGGCAAGCGCGGCGCGGCGATCATCGAAGCCCGCGGCTCGTCCTCGGCTGCGTCGGCCGCCAACGCCGCCATCGACCACGTGCGCGACTGGGTGCTGGGCAGCAATGGCAAGTGGGTCACCATGGGCGTGCCGTCCGATGGTTCCTACGGCATTCCGGAAGGCGTGATCTTCGGCTTCGCGGTGACCACCGAGAACGGTGAGTACACCCTGGTCAAGGACCTGCCGGTCGACGACTTCAGCCAGAAGTACATCGACAAGACCCTGGCCGAGCTGGAAGAAGAGCGCGCCGGCGTCGCCCACCTGCTGGGCTGACCGCATGCGATGACCAACGGTCATCGCCTACCGCGCATTGAACGGGGACGCTTCGGCGTCCCCGTTTCGCATCCGTCATACCATGCCTCCATGATCCAGCTGCACTACATCGATGACGCGCTGCTGGTCGCGGAAAAACCCGCCGGCCTGCTGTCCGTTCCCGGTCGCCTTCCGGAAAACCAGGACTGCGTCATCGCGCGCCTGCAGGCGCTGTATCCCGACGCACTCACCGTGCATCGGCTCGACCAGGTCACCTCCGGACTGCTGCTGCATGCACGCGGCAAGCCCAACGAAGCCGCGCTGTCGGTGCAGTTCCAGCAGCGCCAGGTCGGCAAGCGCTACCTGGCGGTGGTGGAGGGGCTGCTGGATGCCGATGCGGGCGAGGTCGACCTGCCGCTGATCGTCGACTGGCCGAACCGTCCGAAGCAGCGCGTGGACCTGCTCGCCGGCAAGCCGGCCCTGACCCGCTGGCAGGTGCTGGCCCGCGACCTCGACAGCCGGCGCACCCGGGTGGAGCTGGAGCCGGTCACCGGGCGCAGCCACCAGTTGCGCCTGCACATGGCCAGCCTGGGCCATCCGATCGTGGGCGACGTGCTGTACGGAGCGGCGCCGGCGGCACGCGTGCACCTGCATGCTTGCCGGTTGCAGTTCATCCATCCGCGGAGCGGGCAGGCCATGCGCTTCGACTCGACGGTGCCGTTCTAGCCCACGGCGGCGCGTACGACCAAGGTCGGACGGCCCGCGGCCCGGCATCGGACTATGCTCGGACCCATGTCTTTGTCTGGGAGGGCTGGCATGCGTTACGAAGAGGTCTACCGCCGATCGATCGAGGAACCCGAAGCCTTCTGGGCCGAGGAAGCGCACCGCATCTACTGGCACGTTCCGCCCGCGCAGGTGCTGGACTACAGCAACCCGCCATTCCGGCGCTGGTACGTCGGCGGCCAGACCAACTTGTGTTACAACGCCGTCGACCGCCACCTGGTCGACCGGCCGGACCAGCTCGCCCTGGTGGCGATCTCCACCGAAACCAACGTCACCCGCGAGATCACCTACCGGGAGCTCTACCGCGAGGTCAACGCCTTTGCCGCGGTGTTGCAGCGGCTGGACGTGCAGCGCGGCGACCGCGTGGTCATCTACATGCCGAACATGGCCGAGGCCGTGTTCGCGATGCTGGCCTGCTCGCGCATCGGCGCGATCCATTCGGTGGTGTTCGGCGGATTCGCCGCGCACAACCTGGCGCTGCGCATCGATGATGCCGCGCCCAAACTGCTGATCGCCGCCGACGCCGGCAAGCGCGGCGGCAAGGTGATTCCGTACAAGGCGATGGTCGATGCCGCCTGCGCCGAAGCGCAGTCGCCGCCGCCGCACGTGCTGATCGTCTCGCGCGGCCTGGACCCGGCCGAACCGAAGGTGCCGGGGCGCGACGTGGACTACGCCACGCTGCGCGAGGAAGTGGGCGACCAGGACGTGCCGGTGGTGTGGCTGGAATCCAGCGAACCCAGCTACCTGCTCTACACCTCCGGCACCACCGGCAAGCCCAAGGGCGTGCAGCGCGATGTCGGCGGCTACGCGGTGGCGATGGCGCAGTCGATGGAAACCGTGTTCGACTGCAAGCCTGGCCAGGTGATGTTCTCCACCTCGGACGTGGGCTGGGCGGTGGGGCACTCCTACAATGTGTACGGCCCGCTGATCGGCGGTTGCACCTCGCTGCTGTACGAAGGCCTGCCGACCCACCCCGATCCGGGCATCTGGTGGGCGCTGTGCGAACAGTACGGCGTGCGCACGCTGTTCTCTTCGCCCACCGCGATCCGCGTCCTGAAAAAACACGACGCCGACTTCATCAAGCGCCACGACCTGGCCGCGCTGAAGTACGTGTTCCTGGCCGGCGAACCGCTCGACGAGCCCACCGCGCACTGGATCAACGATGCGCTGGGGAAGCCGATCATCGACAACTACTGGCAGACCGAAACCGGCTGGCCGGCGCTGACCCTGCTGCCGGGCGTGGACCTCAAGCCGGTCCGCTTCGGCTCGCCCGGGTTCCCCAACCTCGGTTACCGCATGAAGGTGATCGACGAGAATACAGGCGAAGAAGTACAGCCCGGGCAGAAGGGCGTGCTGGTGATGGTGCCGCCCCTGCCGCCGGGCTGCATGAGCACGGTGTGGAACGACGACGCGCGCTTCCTGCAGAGCTACTTCAGCCACTTCAAGGAGCTGCTTTACAGCTCGCTGGACTGGGCCATCCGCGATGAGGATGGATACACCTTCATCCTTGGCCGAACCGACGACGTGATCAACGTGGCCGGGCACCGGCTGGGCACGCGCGAAATCGAGGAGTGCATCGCCGGCCACCCGCTGGTGGCCGAAGCGGCGGTGATCGGGGTCAAGGACGAGCTGAAGGGCCAGGTGCCGCTGGTGTTCGTCACCCTCAGGCAGGCGGTCGACGGCGATGGCAGCGCGGTGGTGGCCGAGATGATGAAGCGCGTGACCGAGACCCTCGGCGCCGTGGCGCGCCCGGCGCACATCCACCTGGTCAACGCCCTGCCCAAGACCCGCTCGGGCAAGCTGCTGCGACGCTCGCTGCAGGCACTGGCGGAACAGCGCGACCCAGGCGACCTGTCCACGCTGGACGATCCCGGCGCACTCGACGAGATCCGGCGCGCGCTGGGGCGCTGAAGTGTGCGCGCCGAGATGTGCAAAGACGCTGTGATGAGGCCGATGCGGCGTGGCTAGGACTTGGGCCTGGCCGCAGCCATCATGGTGCCGTACAGCAATGAACCGCCGATCGTACTGGCCAAAATGAACGCCAGTGAGTGATCAGAGCCGACCAGCATCCATCCTGCTGCGAGGACTCCCCAGGTAGCGAGGAAGCTGATTGCATTGACAGCGAGGGCGAGTGGGAACGGTGGCGAAAGGCGAGGCACGGGATGCCGCTCGCTCATTTTACGAAGTAGCCAATTCGCCAGAAGCGGAGCTGGAAGCTTCATCGGACAGTTCCTTACCTGGATTGTGCGTCGGAGAGCGCCGTTCATTGAACGGCGCGGGGAGACTGATTTTCCATCGCGCGGTGCTACTTGGGCCGATAGCCAGTGATGGCACCCAGCAGCAGGGCACCCGCAAAGCCCACGGGACCGCCAACAATTCCACCAATGATCGCGCCGGCTGCCATGTCCCTGAACTGGAGACGATGATTGTCGGTGTAGATGCCTGCACCGGATACCTGCCGCACTTCTTCGCTGTCCAGCTCGCGCACTGTTTTGAACTCCGTGTCATCCCGTATCGGGAGGCAGAGGCTAGTCGGTGTGGCGGCGCCGCTGGGATGTCCGACGTCTCATTCTTACGCTCGAGTGTGGTTTCCGTGTCTGATGCGACGCCGGGTGCCGTTTGGGGTCGGACGTTGGCGCTATGGATGCGGGACCGCGTGCCGTTTGTTGCGCCGCATTATCCGCTGGGGAAGACCTCGGGTAAGCTGCGGGGGTGACCGCGGTGGGGCTTGGCCGGAGCAGGGTCCGAGCCTCGGGGCCGGGTGCCTGCATGCTGCGTGACGCGCCGGGGATGGCGCGTGCGGCGGGGTCGGGCACCGGGACGGACGCAAGGGGGCGCGGGGCTGCCGTTGGATACGGGAGCACTGCGTGCAGGGGGACCACGCAACAGGGGGAGACACATGGCGTACATCCATGCCAAGACGGCCGCTGGCCGTCAGGAAATCGAAGACCGCGCGCGCCGGCTGCTGCCGGGGCTGCGCTCCATCCTGCTGATGGTCGATGGTCAGCGCGATGACAATGAATTGACCGCGATGCTGCCCGGGCTGCGCGCGCCGGACGACGCGCTGGCACAGCTGCAGGAGATGGGGCTGATCGAGATCGTCGGCGGTGCGTTGGCACCGGCGGCGCCGCGCGCGCTGACCGCCGGGCGCGAACAGGACCCGGCGCTGTACAAGCAGCTGTATGACTGGATGAGCGAATCGGTGCGCAGGCACCTTGGCCTGAAGGGCTATTTCATGCAGCTCAAGATCGAACGCTGCACCGACGCGGCCGGGCTGGAGAAACTGTGGCCGGAAATGGCCGCCGCGGTGTCCAAGGCCAAGAGCCCGGCGCTGGCCAACCGCTGGCTCGAAGAGACCCGCGCCCTGCTGAGCAGCCAGCCAGAGACGGCCTGACCGTCGGCGGGGGTCGGGGAGGCCGCCCTGGCGTAGAGCCACGCCCTGCGTGGCTCTACGCC